>NZ_JAFLNG010000339.1 GCF_017427025.1 Streptomyces sp. FH025 | reverse complement strand
TCCTGTAGATCTCAAGGAGTCGAGCGAGGCCCTTCCAGGCATTTCCCGGAAAACAAAAAGACCCCGGGGACCGGGGCCTTTCCAATTTCTGGCTGGGGTACCAGGACTCGAACCTAGACTAAATGAACCAGAATCACTCGTGCTGCCAATTACACCATACCCCAACACAAAGCAAGGGCCGACGGGCGGACCCATCGGCTTCCTGCTCTGAAGTACCCCCGACCGGATTCGAACCGGCGCTACTGCCGTGAGAGGGCAGCGTGCTAGGCCGCTACACAACGGGGGCTTCCTGGCGATCCCTTGCGGGATCAGTACCCCCGACCGGATTCGAACCGGCGCTACTGCCGTGAGAGGGCAGCGTGCTAGGCCGCTACACAACGGGGGCTTTCCAGGTGATCCCTTGCGGGATCAGTACCCCCGACCGGATTCGAACCGGCGCTACTGCCGTGAGAGGGCAGCGTGCTAGGCCGCTACACAACGGGGGCTTGATCTTCATTTGTACTGCGGTGCGATCTTGTCGATCGTACTGCGCTGGGGTACCAGGACTCGAACCTAGACTAAATGAACCAGAATCACTCGTGCTGCCAATTACACCATACCCCACCAGAGTTGAACCCTCGTCGGGATCTTCTCAGGCGTTGCGCCTCTCGTTCGGTCCCGGCGGGGGGCTTTCGCTCCCTCGTCCGTTCCCTCCCGGGCGGCGCAGAAAGAACATTACCCGACGTCGGCCCTGGCTCCAAAATCGATAACCGCAGGCAGCGACGGGAAGGCCGTCCGGTGACCTCCGGGTGCGCCGCGGGCCCGGCACGAAGCCGGGCCCGCGGCCTGCTCAGCGGTCCGTACGGACGGGTCCTAGGCGGCCGGGAGGGCGTCCAGGGCGGAGCGCAGCCGGCGCAGCGTCTCGGGGCGGCCGAGCAGCTCCATCGACTCGAACAGCGGCGGCGAGACCCGGCGGCCGGTGACGGCCACCCGCAGCGGCGTGAAGGCGAACTTGGGCTTGATGCCCAGCCCGTCCACCAGCGCCTCGCGCAGCGTGGCCTGGATCGGCTCCGGGGTGAAGTCCGCGAGCTCCTCCAGCGCCTTGACGCTGGCCTCCAGCACCGGGCGGGCGTCGGCCGTCAGCGCCTTGGCGGCGTCGTCCGGGTCGACGGCGAACTTCTCCGGCTCGACGAACAGGAAGCCGGCCATCTTCACGATCTCGCTCAGCACGACCATCCGCTCCTGGGTGAGCGGCGCGACCTTGGCGAGCAGGTCCAGCTGCTCGGCGGTCGGCTCGGCCGGCAGCAGCTCGGCGCCCTGGAGGAAGGGCACCAGGCGCCGGGCGAAGTCCTCCGGGGCCAGCTTGCGGACGTGCTCGGCGTTGATCGCCTCGCACTTCTTCAGGTCGAAGCGGGCCGGGTTGGAGTTCACCTTGGCGACGTCGAAGGCGGCGACCATCTCGTCCATGTCGAACAGGTCGCGGTCCTCGGCCAGCGACCAGCCCAGCAGGGACAGGTAGTTGAGCAGGCCCTCGCGGATGAAGCCCTGCTCGCGGTACATGTTGAGCGAGGCCTGCGGGTCGCGCTTGGAGAGCTTCTTGTTGCCCTCGCCCATCACGTACGGCAGGTGGCCGAAGCGCGGGGTGGTGCCGTTGCCGACGCCGATCTCGGCGAGCGCGGCGTACAGCGCGATCTGCCGCGGGGTGGAGGACAGCAGGTCCTCGCCGCGCAGCACGTGGGTGATGCCCATCAGGGCGTCGTCCACCGGGTTCACCAGGGTGTACAGCGGGGCGCCGTTGGCCCGGACGATGCCGTAGTCCGGCACGTTCTCCGGCTCGAAGGTGAGCGTGCCGCGCACCAGGTCGTCGAAGGAGAGGGTCCTGTCGGGCATCCGGAAGCGCAGGATCGGCTCGCGCTTCTCCAGCTTGTAGACGGCGACCTGCTCGTCCGTCAGGTTCCGGCAGTGGCCGTCGTAGCCGGAGGGCTTGCCGGCGGCACGGGCCGCCTCGCGGCGGGCGTCCAGCTCCTCGGTGCTGCAGTAGCAGTGGTAGGCGTGGCCGGCCTCGTGCAGGCGACGGGCGACGTCGGCGTAGATGTCCATCCGCTGCGACTGCCGGTACGGCTCGTGCGGGCCGCCGACCTCCGGGCCCTCGTCCCAGTCCAGGCCGAGCCAGCGCATGGCGTCGAGCAGCTGGTTGTACGACTCCTCGGAGTCGCGGGCGGAGTCGGTGTCCTCGATCCGGAAGACCAGCGTGCCGCCGGTGTGGCGGGCGTAGGCCCAGTTGAACAGGGCCGTGCGGACCATGCCCACGTGGGGGTTGCCGGTCGGGGACGGACAGAAGCGAACCCGGACGGCCGGGTCAGTGTTAGCCACGCTTGATCACCTTGTTGGTGAGAGTGCCGATGCCTTCGATGGAGACGGCGACCTCGTCGCCGACGTTGAGGGGGCCCACCCCTGCGGGCGTGCCGGTGAGGATGACGTCGCCGGGCAGCAGCGTCATGGCCTCGGAGATGTGGACGATCAGCTCGGCGACCGAGCGGATCATCAGGGAGGTGCGACCGGTCTGGCGGAGCTCGCCGTTGACCGTGCAGGTGATGGCGAGGTCGCCCGGGTCGAGGTCGGTCTCGATCCACGGCCCCAGCGGGCAGGCGGTGTCGAAGCCCTTGGCCCTGGCCCACTGGCCCTCGCGCTGCTGGACGTCCCGCGCGGTGACGTCGTTGGCGCAGGTGTAGCCGAGGATCACCTCGGGCACCCGGTCCAGCGGCACCTCGCGGCACATCCGGCCGATCACCACGGCGAGTTCGGCCTCGTGGTGGACCTCCGAGGAGAACGGCGGGTACGCGATGCTCTCGGTCGGACCGATCACCGAGGTGGACGGCTTGAAGAAGGTGAGCGGGACGTCCGGGACGTCGTTGCCCAGCTCGGCCGCGTGCGCCGCGTAGTTGCGGCCGACCGCCACGATCTTGTTCGGGAGCATCGGGCTGAGCAGCCGGACGTCCTGGAAGCGGTAGCTCTCGCCGGTGGGCTGGGGTTGGCCGAACGGGTGGCCGGCCAGCGCGTGGACCACCAGCGATTCGGGCTGGGAAGGGTCGCCCTCCACCACGCCGAAGGAGACGCTGCCGGCGGCAGGGCTCCCTTCCCGGACGGAAAACCTGGCAATGCGCACGGCTGGGCTACCCCTCGCTTCGTCGACCGCCCGGGGCGCCCCCGGGCGCTGGTGGGCGCCACGCCCGTGGTGGGCGCGGCCCCGTCAATCGTCGTCCAGGCTATCGCGTGAGGCCCCGGCCGACCGCTTTACCCCTGTTCAGGGCGGGGCCCGGAAACGCGTGAGGGCGCCGTGGACACCCGGAGTACGGGGTCCGCGGCGCCCTCGACGGGAACGCGGGCGGGGGTCAGTCCCGGGGGGTGACCACCGGGGCGACCATCAGCTGGGTGCGGCGCGGGTTGGCGGTGCTGCCCGGCAGCTCGGTGGAGTACGTGACGACGTCCTCGGGCTTGCGGGCGCCCGGGATCTTGCTGAAGTCCTCGACCGAGGCCAGCGTCGTCCGGCGCGGGTTCGCCGTGGGGCGGCAGGACAGCGTGGACTTGGGAGCCTTCTTCGCCTGGGACATCGAGAGCACCTCGTGGTCGCGGCCGGGCGGATCGCGGCGGATCGGCACCGGCCTGAGTGATTCCGATTGATTCGGAGGGGTTCTGGGCAGGCTGATCGGGGCCGTGCTCCGGAGACAGCCAGGTTACGAGATCTCATTCCACAGAGGCCGTGACCAAAGCTACACATTAGGCTGTGATTTTGCTCACAAATTCGCGAGCAAATCGGAGATATCCGACATATCGGCTCAACGGAATTTCCCGACATTGCACCCACAAGGGGCATTTCGGCAGGTCTGCGACTCTTTTAGATCTCCGGCCCGGTTGGCATGTATCCGGCGAGTGTCCGAAAAAGGCGGTATTCCGGTCCGGTTACCGCACAGTAAGTGAAACCGCGCATGCGGTCGGTAATGCCGGACAATAGGTCCCAGCGGCCCTTGTTGGGATTCCCCGGCTGTGCTGGAATGCGACGGACCGTGGGTAGGGAGTAGTCCACCCCGGTGCCCGCTCTCCCGGACCGGCCGGGAGGCGGATGGAAACTCGACACCGTCCAGGCCGTGGCGACGCGGCGGGACGCCCGGTCCAGAGGTTGCGACGCCAGTGCAGGGACGTTTCAAAAGGGGTAGCGGCGCCGCGGGTGACCCGGAGTCGCGCGAGCCTGTGGCAGCCCCCCAACAGGCGGCGGCCCCCGGCGGCCCGACCGACCCGGTGACGCCCGAGTCCCCCGCCCGTCCGGAGGCGGACGGCGAGGAACGGAAGTCCACCCGGGACAAGCTCCGGACCACCCTGACCAGACGGCGTGCCACCGGTCTGAGCCGGCTCGCGATGCGCAACTGGCGCATCCGCACCCGCCTGATCGCCCTGCTCGCGCTGCCCGTCCTGGTCTCGCTGGTCCTCGGTGGCCTGCGCATCCAGACCTCGCTGGAGAACTCCCAGCAACTCGCCCAGATGGCCAACCTGTCCGACCTGGCCAAGAAGGCGACCAACCTCGCGGACGCCCTGCAGACCGAGCGCGACATCAGCGCCGGCTACATCACCAACCGCCCGAACGACCCGCTGGACGACGAGATCGTCACCGCCCGCAAGGCCACCGACGACCTCAGCCGCACCTTCACCGCCTCCTCCGACAAGTTCGAGAACCTCGAACTCTCGGGTGGGAAGGCCCTGCTGTTCCAGCTCCGCCGGGACCTGAACTCGATCGCGGACGCGCGCAACACGCCGTACCAGAACAACCAGAACATCCAGGCGACGATCACCGCCTACGACGTGATCATCCGCGACCTGCTGTCCATCACCCAGGACATCGCGCTCGCCTCGGACAACAAGGACCTGCTCGTCTCCACCCGCGCGCTGCAGCAGTTCTCGCTCGCCAAGAACGCCACCTCGCAGCAGCGCGCGCTGATCAGCGCCGGTCTGGCCAACCCCAAGGGCCCCGACCTCAGTGCGAGCGACGAGTCCTTCGGCGTCCGCCTGCGCGCCTCCTACGACAACGCGCTCACCAGCTTCAACAACATCTACACCTCTCACGACCTGGACAACCTGCGCGGCCAGCTCAGCTACAACTCGGTGGTCGCCGACGCCGACCGCTACGCGCGCTCGATCCTCCAGCCGAGCGGCATCCACCAGACCGAGGTCGTCTCCTACAAGGACTGGTACGAGAAGGCCAGCGCCAAGATCACCGCCGAGCGCCGGATCGAGTCCAAGCTGATCGAGGACCTCGACGGAAAGGCCCAGGACCTCCAGTCCCAGGCCGACACCGAGGCCATCATCATCGGTGCCGCGATCGCCCTGGTGCTGCTGTTCGCCCTCGGTGGCGCGGGTCTGATCGCCCGCTCGATGGTGCGCTCGCTGACCCGCCTCCAGGCCGCGGCCGAGGACGTCGCCGAGCGGCGACTGCCCGAGCTGGTCAAGACCCTCTCCGAGAACGACCCGCACGACGTCGACACCACGGTGGAGCCGGTCGCCGTCGACTCCACCGACGAGATCGGCCACGTGGCCCACGCGTTCGACATGGTGCACAGCGAGGCCGTCCGCCTCGCCGCCGAACAGGCCCTCCTCCGCGGCAACATCAACGCGATGTTCACCAACCTGTCGCGCCGCAGCCAGGGCCTGATCCAGCGCCAGCTGTCGCTCATCTCCGAGCTGGAGAGCCGCGAGGCCGACCCGGACCAGCTGGCCAACCTGTTCAAGCTGGACCACCTCGCGACCCGCATGCGCCGCAACGGTGAGAACCTCCTCGTCCTCGCCGGTGAGGACCCGGGCCGCCGCTGGACCCGCCCCGTCCCGCTGGTCGACGTGCTCCGCGCCGCCGCCTCCGAGGTGGAGCAGTACGAGCGCATCGAGCTCGCCGCCGTGCCGTCGGCCGAGGTCGCCGGCCGCGTCGTCAACGACCTCGTCCACCTGCTCGCCGAGCTGCTGGAGAACGCCACCTCGTTCTCCAGCCCGCAGACCCGCGTCCGGGTCACCGGCCACGCGCTGCCGGACGGCCGGGTGCTGGTCGAGATCCACGACACCGGCATCGGCCTGAGCCCGGACGACCTCGCCGAGATCAACGAGCGCCTCGCCAACCCGCCGACGGTGGACGTCTCGGTCTCCCGCCGCATGGGCCTCTTCGTGGTCGGCCGCCTGTCCCTGCGACACGGCATCCGGATCCAGCTGCGCCCGAGCGACTCCGGCGGCACCACCGCGCTGGTCATGCTCCCGGTGGACGTCACCAACTCCGCCGAGCGCCGCGGCCCCGGCCGCTCCGGCTCCGGCTCCGGCTCCGGCCAGGGCAAGCAGCAGCGCGGGGTCGCCCCGACGCCGCGCCAGCAGCGCCAGGTGCCGCCCGGTCGCCAGGGCGGTCCGGCCGCGCTCGGCCAGGGCCCGGCCGGCGGCGCCCCGCAGGGCGGCCGTCCGCAGCTCGGCCAGGGAGGTCCGGCGGCTCCGGCCTCGCCCGCCGCTGCCGGTGCCCCGACCGCTCCCGCCGCTCCGGCCGCACCGGCCGGTCCGGGTGCGCCCGGCGGTCGCGCGGGCGGTCTGCCGACCCGCCAGGTCGGCAAGGCGCTGCGCGAGAACCCGATGCCGCAGGGCCGGCAGAACCAGCAGCAGCCCCAGGGCCGGCAGCCGCAGAACCAGCCGCAGGCCCAGAGTCAGGGCCAGCCGCAGGGGCAGGGCCAGGGCCAGCAGTCGCCGCAGGCCGGTCTGCCGCAGCGCGCCCCCGGCCGTCAGGGCCCCGGTGCCCCCGGCCAGCAGGGCCCGCAGGGTCCGCAGGGTCCGCAGGGCCAGCGCCGCCCGCAGCGCCCCGGCCCGGAGGCCCCGCAGCGCGACCGCCAGCCGCAGCTGCCGCCGCAGCAGCAGGCCCAGCCGCTGCCGCCGGCCGAACCGGCGCCGGTGGAGAGCACCCAGCAGTTCGCCCGGCCGCGCTTCGAGGCCAGCCAGATCGACCCGCGCGACCCGCTGGGCCTCGGTCTGGTGGAGCCGGTGCTGCCGAACGTGCCCAACCCGCCGCAGCCGCAGGTGCGTCCGGAGCAGGCCCCGGCCCCGCAGCAGCAGGTGCCGCCGCGGCAGGAGCCGATGGCGCTGCCGACCGGCCCGTCCGAGGCGACCGGCGAGCAGCCCTGGCCCCCGCAGCAGCCCGAGGGCCAGCCGCAGGCCCGGCCCCGGCCGTACCAGCCGCGCCGGCCCGGCACCTCCGCGCCGGAGTTCCAGCCGGAGTTCCAGGAGCAGGCCCAGCCGCCCCGCGCCCCGCAGCAGCAGGCCCAGCCGCAGCCGGCTCAGCCCCAGCCGCAGCAGCCCCAGCAGCCGCAGGTGCAGCCGCCGCAGCCGGGCGTCGGCGACGCGCCCTGGCGTCCGTCCGCGAACGACGAGCGCTGGCGCCGCGCCGAGCAGATCCGCGAGCCCTCGACCAGCGGGGTCACCATGTCCGGCCTCCCCCGGCGGACCCCGCAGGCCAACCTGGTCTCCGGCACCGCCGAGGCCTCTCCGCTGACCGGCCCCCAGGTCTCCCGGGCCCCCGAGGAGGTCCGCGGCCGCCTGACCAACCTGCGCCGCGGCATCCAGCAGGGCCGCAGGGCCGGGGCCGAGCAGGCCGCCAACCAGCCGGGTGTCCAGCATGGTGCCCAGCAGCCCGGATTCGATAGTTTCGGTGGCCGGAACGACGGCAACGGCGCAGATCACCAGGAGCGTTGAGTTGAACCAGATGAGCCAGGCCGCACAGAACCTGAACTGGCTGATCACCAATTTCGTGGACAACACCCCCGGGGTGTCCCACACCGTGGTGGTCTCCGCGGACGGCCTCCTGCTGTGCATGTCCGAAGGCTTCCCGCGCGACCGCGCCGACCAGCTCGCCGCCGTCGCCTCCGGCCTCACCTCCCTCACCTCCGGCGCCAGCCGGATCTTCGAAGGCGGCGAGGTCAACCAGACCGTCGTCGAGATGGAACGGGGCTTCCTGTTCCTCATGGCCATCAGCGACGGCTCCGCCCTCGCCGTCCTCGCCGCCCCCGACTCCGACATCGGCCTCGTCGGCTACGAGATGGCCCTCCTCGTCGACCGCGCCGGAGCCGTCCTCACCCCCGCACTCCGCGCGGAACTCCAGGGCAGTCTCCTGCACTGAC
>NZ_JAFLNG010000338.1 GCF_017427025.1 Streptomyces sp. FH025 | reverse complement strand
GCTGCGGACTTTTAATCCGTAGGTTCAGGGTTCGAGCCCCTGGCGGCCCACCGCGACGAGGCCAGGTCAGACATCCTCTGACCTGGCCTTTTCCATGCCCATCCGCGACCCGAGCGCTGCCCGCCGCGTAGCGCGATGCCCGAATTGCCTGACTCGCTGGCGGGTGCGGGGACGGAGCGGGGATAGCGCCCCCGGGCCGCCCCCTTCGAGCCCCTTTCCACCCACGTCCGTGACAGTCCACTCGACGCCACGGGCAGCCGGAGGTCCACCCACAGTGAGTGCTGGTTGGCCGGCGCACCTCAGGTCTGGCCAGAAGGCGCACCCCGTGCTGGGCGCCGACCGGGCCCACAGCTTCGGCATCTCGACACCCCGTACGTACGGTGTGCCGTATCGCCGTATGTACGGCACGCCCGTACGAGCATCCGGTTTGACCGGACGGAATGTCAGGTGATTGGATACGATCCATGGAACCTGACGATGTGCCAGATCGCGATGGCGGGTGGCCTCATGAGGTCCGAGTCGAGGGGCCGCGACCGTTGGATGGTCTGAGCCCTCCCCTCAACACGCCATCCGGCTACTTCGTGAAGCAGGCCCACCTGCTCCAGCAGCAGGCGGAGGAGTTGATGCAGCGTGCCGTGTACGCCGAGCGCTCCCGGGGAACCTCGTGGGAGGACATCGGCAAGCAGCTCGGCGTCACCCGTAGCACCGTCCATGGACGCTACGCGGCAGGGTTCAACGACTGGGTCGAGAGGGCCGGGCGGCGCGACAGCCTTATCGAAGCCGTGACCAGCCTGCGCCTCATCTGGGCCCATGTGGAGGAGAGGTCTTCCTTCCAGATCAGCCGCATCTTTCCCAAACCCAGCGCTGAAACCCGTCGCGGCCGCCGCCGAGCACAGCCTGCGGATGATGGGCCACTGTCCGACCATCGGCCGCACTTCGTCGCGGACTCCGACCATCAGACTGGCGCGCTCCATGGAGGCCATCACGGCGAGCTCCGCTTCGCCGACGACACCTCGGAGCTGCCGGTAGACGAACGTCTGCGTCGCTTGGAGTCGGCGGTCGCGTTCCTGCTGCGGACCGCCCCGAACAGCGAGCGTTGAAGATCTCCGCCAGCCCCCCGGATGCTTCCCGGCTCCACGGGGGGCGGCGGCCCCGGCACCACCCACATCGAACAAAGGAGATGCCTGTGTCCACGAGTATGCCCCGAGGGCCGGAGAACGACGAAGGGCCGGCGTCGGAGCCGAACCCGACGGCTTTCCTGGAGCGGGCGTTGGAACTGCTCCCGAAGGCAGACCCGCCCGTGCTCGTCGGCCTCGTCCTGCTCTACGCCATGACGCAGAGCGTGGCCCCGGAGAAGGTGATGGTGCTGATCCCGTGCACTGTCGCCCCGGTGATCATCTGGCGGGTCCTCCAGCGCCTGCGTTGGGTCTGACCCCTGCTTCCTGACCGCGTGGCCTGGGCGAATGTCCGGGCCATCGGCGTTCGTCGGACCTGACGTCCATCAGTGAGGTCGCTGACCGCGGTTCAACCCCCGGCCCAACATGGGCTGGGTCTTCAAGGCCGGAGCGGCCCTCGCTCCGGCCTTTCGCGTACCCGAGGGGATGTTATGTTCGCGTCGATCTACGTGCTGTTGCTCGTCTGCCACTGGTTCGCCGACTACCCCGGGCAAGGGGACCGGATGGCAGCAAAGAAGTCGGGTTGGACGGAGGGGCCGAACGACCGGTGTCCAGGCCGCTATCACCACGGCTGGGGCCACAACCTCCTCCACGCCTCCATCCACGTCGTCACCACTACTGCCGTCCTTCTGGCAGCTGGCCCGCTCGTCCTCGACCATCAGCCATCCTGGCGATCCCTGGCCGCCGGTCTCGCCTGGATCGGCATGAGCCATGCCGCGATCGACCGGCGCCGGGGCGTGCGTTGGTGGATGGAGCACACGGGCCAGCGCGGATACCTGGCGGCCGGGGGCCTTGAGAAGGTCGACCAGGCCGCGCACTTCTCCTTTGGCCTCCTTCCGGCCGCACTGCTCCTCACCCTCATCCGGTAACCGGTGCGCGTGCTGTTGGACCTCCTGGCGGATCTGTGGTGATCACCGGCGTCACCGTGGCGCAGCCGGGGCCCGGCATCCCTTTCCCGGGGTTCCGGACCCGCCGCGTACGGGACCTCCCCGACTCAACGACCCTCCACCGCATTGCCCTAACCGGTGCGTTCAGGACAAGTCGACCCGAACCCGCCTGGGAGAGAGCGGTGGCTTGCCTTCTCGAGGGGGCAGTGAGCGGGCGAGGGCGCTGCCATGTTGTTGTGTACGCAGCCGTGCACGAGTCTGGAGGTTGCTCCAAATCTGACACCAGAGTGATAGGCACGTGTAAGGATCGGTGACATGCAGAACTTTCACGCCGAGGCCACAGGTCTTGTTTCAGTCGAACGTTCGCAGTTCGGGTTGTGGGAGGAGGATGAGTTTGCCGAAGGCGGCAGCTGGATGGATCTTCCTCTGTGTGACGAAACCCCGGGAGTCACGCTAGCCGAGGGGGCGGTCAAGGTTCGCAGTTCAATTCGGGATCACTACGCCGAGGTGACCCTTGAGTTGACTGACCATCCTGTATGCCCGGAGGGGTTTAGGCTTCTTGCTAGAGTCCCATATAGGTCCCGTACGGGCCGCATCGAAGCGTGGACCCTATTCTCGGGTCCTGCCAGTGTGATGCTGGACCTTGCAGGAGGGGAGCGCAATTTTGTACTAAGTGTATTTTGGGAAATTGCAAGTAATTCAGATGATCGGATAAGCGTGAACCTGCCCTGTGGGGTGGAGCGGTTCCACTTCGCATTCGAGCCGGCGGCGGAATGACAATCAGTTTCCGCCACCGGCCGTGATCCCTTGGAGGTTACGGAAGGATTGAGACTCCAAATTTGTCATTGTGGAGAATCCGGTCCGACCCATACCAGACCGCCAGCGCGGTCCCAGCGTTTCCGTTCTGCGTGCCGTCTACGTATCGGACCGAGAAGTTCCCGTCGCCACGGCCCGCACCTTCCCACGTTGACGCGAACGGGAACTCGTCGCACTCCTCGCCGGGGTTGTGCGGAAGGCTGGAGCATGCGGCACTGACGACAGCGCGATTGTCCTTGTAGGCTTGATCTGCGATCGGGTTGGCCCCAGGGTACAGGCGTGTAATGAGGCTCGGAGGGGTTGATTTAATATTCCCTGGAATTACCTTTGCCCCATTGCTGGTAGCGGGGAGTGTTGAGTTTGGGTTCGTGAAGGCTGTGTAGATGTGCTCGGCCACTCCCTTGACCAGCGGGTCCGTCCTGCTGTACTGCATGACGGGGGTGACCCGGCTGAATATGACGCCGAGCTTGCTGGGGAGGTAGCTCGCTGAATCGAACCGGAGGTCCTGGTAAGGGGCCCCGTACCAGTTCGTCCAGTTTTCTCCGCTGGGTGCTGCTCGCTGGTAGAGAAGCCACATGCAGTCGACGATCTTTTCGTCCCCTGTCCCTTGGGCCTCATCCGACAGGATGCTCCAACCTATAAACCCGTTCCCCATCCATTTGGCCACCGTGTTCGTGATCGGATTGGTGGCTCCGGCGGCTCTGCAGGCGGTCTGGCCTTGCTTTGCGTTCGTGCCCATGTAGACGGTGAGATTCGAAGACTGATTGAAGGAGCCGGCCATCTTGAATTCGGTCAGCTCTGCACTGATAAGAGCTTCCCTGTTGCCTCGGGAGCCGCTGCCAACCTGCGTCTCGCGATAGTCGAGCGTCCCCTTCACCTTGCCGTTTTCGTAATGAATGGCGCCCGTGTACCGATGCCGACAGAAATTAAAGTGATCGATTACGACTCCGTTTTCCGCCGCCCCGTTCGGATTATTTCGGCATGCCTCAAAGTCTACGATGCCGAGTATCGATCGAGGGTTCTGTGGAGTGAATTCTCCCGCCTGGCTGCCGTAAAACTGTGACCGCCTCTTGGATTCCGTTTCCTCGAGAGAGGGGACAGGCGGGCGCGGCAAGCTTGTTGAAGCGGCCCCAGTCGCGGATTCGATGCCGCCTAGTGCGGCGATTTTTTCTATGGCTTGGTCTACTGGTGTCCCGATCGGAATGCTGGGAAGCGGTGTGCTGCTGGTAAAGGTGATCACCTTTGCTTCAGCAGGAGTGGCGGAGGCGGCTGGAGATAAGCCGGATGCGGCAACTAGGGCTACGATTCCGAGGATTGCGGATCGCTTAAAACGCATGGGCTCCCTTTTCGGTTCGCTGCTTTTCGGCAGACTCGAAGGAGGATGTGGATTTCTCGAATCTAGCCGGTTATATTTTGTGAGTCAATTGGAGTAAAAGGGAATGGCTTGTTTCGTGCGGCTTGCCCTGATGTGGAATTTGATGTTCCTGCAAAAGAGGAGGTGAGACCAGCCAAACGGAGTCAAGCTGGAAGGACTTGTCTCAATCGCAGCCGGATGCTGACCGTTGGTCTCTTCCGGTTGGAGGCCCACGATGGTCCTCGGCTCGAGGGATGCCTGTTCGGAGTTGTTGCGAACCGGACGACTTGCCAGGCCAACGCCTCGTGGACGGTCGCTTCCGGGACGGGGAGTCCGGCCGTGAACGCGGCGAGCGTGAGGTAGAGGGGGTCGGCGCCGGGCGGCTGTGCTGGCCGAACCACACCACGAGATCGACCACTGCGGGGCCGGCTGTGGAGGAGCTACCGTCAGCAAGGCGTCCAGAGAAGGTCTGGGAGGTGCCGACAGCAGGGGGCGCGGCTGGGCGCGCCAGCGTTCGAGTTGCCGTGCTGAGACCGCCACCCCGTGATCTGTGGTGAGCTGGATCAATTGTTGGTCCGCAGGGTTAGGCGGCGTTCGCGCCATGAAGACACGTCTTCCCGGGTAGTCCCGGCATGGCGAATGCGTCGGCCGACGGGTGTTGGGCGGCTCTGGCCATGCGCTGGGCAGTACCGCGGGTACATGGCTGGTGTGGTGGGTGCACAACAGGTAGAAGGGACCGGAGCGGATCGCTCCGGCCCCTTGGGGCTTTGGCCAAAAGGCCATTACGCCACGACGACCTCTCCCGGGGGTGGGTCGTCGTCGGCCTCGGGAGAGCTGGCGGTGTGCAACTGCGCGGCCTGTTCCAGAGCCTGCTCGAAGGCGCCCTTCACTGCTGCTTCATCGGTGCCGCGGGCTACGACTTCGATCGTGCCACGCAGGCCGTGGCGCAGCTGCACGGTGCTGATGGCGGCCTGGTCGGTGTACAGGTCGCGCTCGAACTCGAAGCAGGGCTGCCCGGTGAGCGGCAGTTGGTAGATCACCGCGCCGGAGCGCCGGTCGACGCCAGCGACGGCGGAGTGCAGCTGCTGGTGCCGGGGCTGGCGTTCCCACAGCACGCCCCGGCCGGACCAGCGGGTGCGCTTCTTCGGCATCGTCGCGGGGCGTTCCCTCAGCCCGGGGTAGCCGTGGGCCAGGAGCTCGTTCCACAGGTCCACGATGGCGTGCGCGTCCTCGGCGTTGGTCATGGCGACCTCGATCCCGCCAAGCACCAGCAGGTACACCAGCGGGGCGCCGGTACTGCTGCGGGACTTCACCGGGACGAGGGCAGCGGCCTTCTCGGCGTTCTCGCGGTCGAGGGACGGCAGGACGGAGGTGTAGGTGTCGGCGGTCAGCACGTACGTGGCGTGGCCGAGTACCTCCTGCACGACCTTGAGGTCCGCGCCCGCGCCGAGCAGCAGGGTGGCCGCGAGGTGCCGCAGGTCGTGCAGGCGCACGGGCGGCAGGCCCAGCTTCTTGCACAGCAGCTCGAACCGGTCGGTGAGGTAGTCCGGATGGACTTCGCTGCCGTCCTCGCGGACGAACACCTTGTCGGTCACCGGCCACGGCCGTCCGGTTTCGGCCGCGTCGCGGCGGGCCTCAGCCATCCGGTCACGGTGGTCCCGCAGCTCCTGGAGGGTGTGGCTGTCGAGGGCGAGCGTGCGCTCGCTGTCCTGCTTCGGGGCCTTCCCGAGCGGCTTGCCCTTCACCGCGACCACCTGCCAGTCGACGGTGATGACCGCGGTCTCGAGGTTGGCCTTCGGCCACTCGAAGCCCGCGCCCTCGCCCCGGCGCAGCCCCCGGAAGATCGCCAGGTGCCAGAACGCGCGCAGCCAGTCCCCCTCGATGCCGTCAAGGAACTGGCCGGCCTGCTCCGGGGTCCACACCATCACCTTCGACGGCTTCTCGCCGGTGCGCCTCCACTCCTCGACACGCTCCGGCGTCCACAGCAGCGCCTTCGGCCGCTTGCCGGAGGGCAGATCGACCAGGCTCGCCCAGTTCCGGCTGACCTGGCCCTTCTTGACCGCAGCCGTGAGGGCGGAGCGCAAGGTCGCGCGAATGCGCTGCATGGTCGCCGGGGAGACGATGCGCATCTGGGCGTGGGGCTCGCGCTTGGGTATCTCCGGCGCGGGCACTGGCGGAGGCGGGGCGTTCCTCTTCGGGCGGCCCGGCTTGCGCCCGTGCAGGGACTTCCACTCGGCGTACTCGGCGCGGGCCTTGGCGATCAGCGCCAGCTCGTAGGCGATGATGACGTTGCGGGCCTGGATCGCGTCGAACATGTCGGTGATCGGCTCGGCGGTCAGGTCCTCCAGCTTGATGCGGCCGAGCGCGGGGATCAGGTAAATCCGGATGTGGCTCTCGTAGGAGCTAGCGGTCGTCGGCTCCAGGGTCTTGCGCTGCTTCAGCCACGTCGTCAAGTACTCGGCGACGGTGGTGCGGTGGTCGATCACCTCGCCGCGATCGACCTTCGCGATGGCCTTGTTCAGGGCGGCCACGGCGGCGTCCTTGTCCGCGTAGCCGCCCTTGCGGTCCCGGTTGGGCTTGCCGTCGGCGCCGGGCTTCAGCTTGAGGTAGTACCACCACGTGCCGTGGGCCTTCTTTCCTTTCAGTTTCGGGCAGCGGGACCCGAGTTCGCGCATCTTCGGCTTTCCCCCGGCGTCCAGCACGGGCTGCCTGTTCTCGTCCAGGACGGGCTCGCGGCAGGTGCAGCGGCGGTACACCGACCCGGGGCTGTCGTTCTTCTCGCGCGCGCTCATCTCTCTCAATCGGCTTTCAGGCCCCGCTGGTTGGGGCGGTGGTCGCGGCATGCCCACAGTCACCGCAGCCGTGCTGGTCAGGGCACAGGTCGGTGTGGTTGTGGGGAGTTGGCCGTGACCGTACGGCCGGTGGCGCGGTTGGGTCGCGCCGAGGCTGGACGGGGTCAGCCGTGCGACCGCCGACATGGACGGGCGTGGACCGGGGCGGACGCAGGAGAGGCCGCCGCGCCGCCGCCGCACGGTGGTGGCCCGGGTTTCACGCGGTCGCGGGAGGCCGGCCCGGATGGGGTCGAAGCCCTCGGCAAGACCGCCATTCGCGGCTCGCATGGGCGCTGACCTGCACGAATGTGGCCTTCGGTGTACCGGCGCAGCCGGTGCGGCACACACCGGGACTGCCTGCACCGGCCGTGGACGGCGGGACGGTAGGGCCCGGAGCGGGCCACAGTGCGGGCATGACGACGAGCCCCGTTCCCGCCCTTCCCGACCCCCAGGTCCAGCCGACGATGACCGTGCCCGAGGCCGGCCGGCTCTTCGGTCTCGAGCGCGCCGCAAGCTACAACGCGGCCAGGCGCGGCGACATCCCGACGATCACCGTCGGCCGTCGCCTCCTCGTGCCGACCGCGAAGCTGCGCGTCCTCCTGGGCCTCGACGCCCAGGCTGCCGACACGGCCGCCTGAGCGCCGCCACCTCGCCCCGATCGCCGTGCCGGCCTGCGGACCCGGCACCCCACCCTGGTAGGAGACCACCGGCATGCCCTGGTTCGCCGTCGGCGACAACACGGACGACCACCCCAAGATCCTCGCGGCAGGCAACGCCGCCACCGGGCTGTGGGTGCGCTGCGGCGCCTACGCGAGCGCCCACCTGACCGATGGCGTGATCCCCGGAGCGGTCGCGGCGAAGAACGGCACGGCCACGCAGATCGCCAAGCTTCTCGCCTGCGGACTGTGGCACGAGGCCGGGCACGCGTGCACGCGCTGCCCGCAACCGCGGCGCGGCGACTACGTGATGCACGGCTACCTGGACGCCAACCCGAGCCGCCGCCAGGTCCAGGAACGGCGCCGGCGCGCGGCCGAGAAGAAACGCCAGCAGCGCAACCCGCCGCCCAGCGGCGACGATTACGCCGACGATCCGGGACCAAACCG
>NZ_JAFLNG010000337.1 GCF_017427025.1 Streptomyces sp. FH025 | reverse complement strand
TGATGGCGGTGGCCGCCGCGCAGGAGACCGCCAGACTGAGCCAGGCCGTGTTGAACCAGTGGCTGTTCAGCCAGCCCAGCGTCACGATGTAGGCGGCCCAGACCAGCGCCGCCAGCGCCGACCAGTGCAGGAAGCGGTGCGGATGGGCGGGGGAGTGGCCGATGGCCAGGTCCAGGACGGTTCGCCCGGCCGGCACGAACCGCGCGATCACCACCATCGCGGCCGCCCCGCCGTGAGGGCGCTCCACCAGGGACTGCTGGACCCGGGTCACGCTGGCCGCCAGCTTCGGGCGCCGGGCGAGCCGGCGCTGCAGTAGCGGGGCGCCTCGCCGGGCGAGGTGGAGCAGCAGGAGGTCGCCGAGGAAGGAGGCCACCGCCACACCCAGGCCCAGCAGCAGCGGGGCGCCGTTGATCTGCGCGGTCTTGAGCACGGCCAGGATGACCAGGGTCCCGCTCGGTATGAAGGGGAGCAGGGCGTCGCCGAGTACGGCGAACAAGGCCAGGGCGCAGATCCATGAGGATCCGATCGTCGCCACGAAGTCCAAGGCCTTACTCCCTCCACGCCGCCCGGGGGAGCAGGAGGCTGCTGGAGTCAACGCTAGCGCCTCGACTTTTCATGCCATGAAGCACCCCGGTATGCCGAGGATCACCAGGGGAGACCGCGGCCCGCCGGGCACGGCCGCGGGCGGCGGAGGAGTCGCCGCACATGGAACGAGCCCCCGGGGCGGGGTGCCGCGCCGAGGGCTCGCAGGGATCGTCCGGTGCTGGTCCAGCCCGACGATCTTGCTTGCGGAGTGCGGATCCCGTTGGGCGACCGCTCCTGATCACAGCCTGCCGGATGCCCGCCGCCGTTCGCGAGTCCCGGGGATGGCGACTTCCGCTCCTGGCGTGAAGTCGCCATCCGTGGTCACGCACTGGCGCTCCGTCAGGGGGCGGGTGGTTGGCCGGTACCGAGCGGATCGGCCGGAACGCGTCCGGCTCAAGGGAACAGCGAGTCCGGAGCTGTAGTTAATGCTGCTTGGCAGTAGCGACGGCAGGGCCGTCCGAGACCTGTGCGGCCGCTCACGACGGCCGGCCCAGGGGCAGCCGGATCAAGGACGGCCAGGAGGGAACACGGCATGACCACCGAGGACCAGCAGGAGCACGGAACCGAGCCGCGGATCGACCAGGCGATCCGGGGGACACCCCGCGGTACGGCACCCGCTCCGCTCTCGATCCTCGACCTGGCCAGTGTCGGCGTCGGATACACGCCCGGTGAGGCCCTCGCCGCCACCACCGAGCTGGCCCGCCGCGCCGAGCAGTGGGGGTACCACCGCTTCTGGGTGGCCGAGCACCACGGCATGCCCGGGGTGGCCAGCTCGACCCCGGCCGTCCTCCTCGCCCATCTCGGCGCCAACACCACGACGCTGCGACTCGGCTCCGGCGGGGTCATGCTCCCCAACCACGCCCCGCTGGCCATCGCCGAGCAGTTCGGCCTGCTGGAGGCCCTGCACCCCGGCCGGATCGACATCGGGCTCGGCCGCGCCCCCGGTACCGACCCGGCCACCGCCCGGGCGCTGCGCCGTGGCCTCGGCGAGGGCGCCGACGACTTCCCGCAGCAGCTCGCCGAGCTGACCCACTTCCTCGACGGGGACTTCCCCTCCGGACACCCGTACGCGCGGCTGACCGCCGTCCCCCGGAGCGAGGGCCGCCCGCCGATCTGGCTGCTCGGCTCCTCCGGCTTCAGCGCCCAGCTGGCCGGGCGCCTGGGCCTCCCGTTCGCCTTCGCCCACCACTTCAGCAGCACGAACACCATCCCGGCCCTGGACCTCTACCGGTCGTCCTTCCGCCCCTCCGCCGTGCTCAGCGAGCCGTACACGCTGATCGGTGTGAGCGCCGTCGCAGCCGACGACGAGGCTGCCGCTCTCCGCCTCGCCCGCTCCGCGGCCCTCGGCATGCTCCGGCTCCGGAGCGGCAACCCGGGCCCGATCCCCAGCCCGGAGCAGGCCGAGGAGTACCCGTACAGCCCGGCCGAGGCGGATTTCATGGACAGCCTGCTGGAGAACGTGGTGCTGGGCGAACCGGGCCAGGTCGCGGACGGTCTGGAGGCACTGCGCAAGCGGACCGGGGTGGACGAGCTGATGGTCACCTCGCACGTCCACGGCAACGAGGCCCGGATCCGCTCCTACGGTCTGATCGCCGAGGCCTACGGCCTGACAGCGAAGGCCTGACAGCCACCGCCCAGCGGCTACGGCCCGGAGGCTACGGCCCGGCGGCGGCAGCCCGCGTCGGGCCGAGCGCGGCCGTCCGGGGCGGGCCGGCCCTCGCGGAGTATCGCGGCGACCAGTTCGGCCTCGCCCGGCCGGGCGAAGTACCAGCCCTGCGCGGTGTCGCAGCCGGTCAGCCGGAGCCGTTCGGCCTGGGCGGCGCTCTCGATGCCCTCGGCGGTGACGGTCAGGCCGAGGGTGTGGGCCAGCTGCACCATCGCGCCGACGATCTGCTCGTCGGCGTCGCTGCGGCGGGCGCGGAGCTCGGGGAGGGACGGGCGGTCCGTCGGGGCCGGGTCACGGAAGCCCTCGATGAAGGTGCCGTCGAGCTTCAGGACGTGCACCGGCAGCCGGGAGAGGTAGGCCAGGTTGGAGTAGCCGGTGCCGAAGTCGTCGATGGCGATCCGCACACCCATGTCGGCGAGTGCCTGAAGTGCCTGCAGCGGGCGTCCGCCGGGGCCGAGCAGGGCGCTCTCGGTGATCTCCAACTGGAGCAGCCGGGCCGGCAGGCCGGTGAGTTCCAGGGCCCGGGCGACATCGGCGACCACGTCGGAGTCCCAGATCTGGCGGGCCGCCAGGTTGACGCTCACGAAGGTCTCGGTGTCGGGGAACTCGGCGAGCCATTGCTTGGCCTGGCGGCACGACTCCTCCAACACCCACTTGCCGAGCGGCACGATCGCGCCGGACTCCTCGGCCAGCGGGATGAAGCGGTCAGGGGAGAGCGTCCCGTAACGGGGGTGGCGCCAGCGGACCAGGGCCTCGGCTCCGTGCACCGCGCCGTCGGCCAGGCCGACCAGCGGCTGGTACTCGATGGTGAACTCGCCGCGTTCCAGGGCCGGGCGCAGGGCGGTGGCGAGCAACTGGCGGGTGAGCTGGTGGGCGCCGCGGTCCGGGTCGTAGAGGGTCCAGCGGGCGCGGCCGTCGGCCTTGGACCAGTAGAGGGTCGCGTCGGCGTCCTTCACCAGGTCGGCCGGGGTGGTCTCGCGCACCGACCGTTCGACGACGCCCACGCTGGCGGTGATCACCAGCCGGTGCCCGGCGACGTCGAAGGGACGTTCCAGCACCTCCAGGATCCGGCCGGCCAGCGCGGTCAGCTGTTCGCTGCCCAGGCTGTCGGAGACCAGGACGGCGAACTCGTCGCCGCCCATCCGGGCCACCAGGTGGGCGTCGCGTTCGGACAGCCCGTGTTGCAGCCGGGCGGCGACGGCGACCAGCAACTGGTCGCCGATGTGGTGGCCGAGGGTCTCGTTGATCGCCGCGAAGCCGTCGAGGTCCAGGTAGCAGACGCCGACCCGGCGCCCGCTCCCCGGAACCACGGGCCCGCCTGAACGCAGGTCCGCATCCGAGTCCAGGTTCGCGACCGAGCCCGTACCCGCACCGGAGCCCGGATCGACCGCGGGGCCCTCGGAGCCCGGCAGGCAGGCGGCGTCGAGCCGGTCGAAGAAGAAGGTCCGGTTGGGCAGCCGGGTCAGCGGGTCGTGCAGGGCCTGGAACTCCAGGCGGTCACCGAGCAGGCGCTGCTCGGTGATGTCCTCCACCAGCGCGAGGGTGTAGAGCGGCTGCCCGGCGGTGTCCCGGATCAGGGAGACGGTGACCTTGCTCCAGACCGTGTGGCCCTCGCGGTGCCGGAGCTGCTTCTCCACGCGGAACCGTTCCCGCCCGCGGCGGACGAGTTCGGTGAAGAGCCGGTGCGGCATGCCCTCCGGGTCGATGATCTCGTGCAGGTGGGTCTGGACCAGGTCGCCGACCTTGCGGCCGATCAGGGTCGCGAAGGCGGGGTTGACCTCGATGATCCGGTCCTCGGGGTCGATCAGGGCCATGCCGATGACCGCGTCGCAGAAGGCGGCCCGGAAACGGGACTCGCTGGCCCGCAACACCGACGGCGGCCGGTCGGTGTCGCCGTCCTCGGCGCCCGGAGCGCCGGTGTCTGCGAGGGCGCGTCGGTGGCCGTCGGCGGTCAGCGGGGCCGAGCAGGTGGGGCAGAGCAGCACCCCGGGGTCCTCCAGCGTGCCGCAGGCCGCGGCCGGAGCGGCCGGAGCGGCCGGAACGGCGGGGACGGCGGGGACGGTGTCCGGGACGAGGACCGGCGCGGCGAGGTGGCGGTGGTGTGACGATTCCTCTCGTCGCACGCCTGGGTGGTGTGCGTCGGCCCCCTCGTTCTGGCCCGGCACGGCATGCTCCCGTCCGCTGCTGACGCTTGACGATGGTCCGTCCGGCCCGGTCGGGACTCCGGCGGCCGGTTCCGCACTCTGTCGCGGTCCTCGGAGCCGATCCGCTGCGGGCTGCCCGCCGTGGGGCGCTGTCGCGCGGGGACCCGGGTGGAGAACAGGGCGCTGCGGCCGATCATAGGCCGCGACGGCAACGCGCGGTGACCGCCGCCAGGGTGATTCACCCCTTTTGTGATCATGCGTGGCGGAACGTTCGGACGCCCTTGGTGTACATCACATGAGGTGCGCGGGGAGCGTGTGAGCCGAGGCCGCGCCCCCGGGCGCCGGTCGCGCGCCGGGAGCGGGGTCCGGGCAGGGAGGGGAAGGCCCGGAGGGGCTCGGGAGAGGGGTCAGGCCAGCTTGGCCGTGAGGGTGATGGTGGTGCCGGCCAGGGCCTTGCTGACCGGGCAGTTGGCCTTGGCGTCCTCGGCGGCCCGGACGAAGCCGGCCTCGTCCAGGCCGGGCACCTCACCGGTGACGGTCAGGTGGATGCCGGTGATGCCGGTACCGGGCTGGAAGGTGACATCGGCCCGGGTGTCCAGCGTGGTGGGCGGGGTGCCGGCGCCGGTCAGGCCGTGGGAGAGGGCCATCGAGAAGCAGGCGGAGTGGGCGGCCGCGATGAGCTCCTCCGGGCTGGTCTTGCCGTTGGGCTCCTCGGCGCGGGAGGGCCAGGAGACGGGGAACTCGCCGATCCCGGAGGAGGCGAAGGTCACCTGCCCCTTGCCGTTGAGGAGGTTGCCCTCCCAGGCCGTGTGGGCGGTACGGATGGTTGCCACGATCGGTTCCTCCAACATAAAAAACTGCTGAGTCGTCACTTCCGGTCATGCACGCACCAGCCTACGGGCAGCCCCGCCCCGGGGCCGGGTGACGGGCGGTTCGGCGGACGGCCCGCCGGACGGGCCCTGGCAGGCTGTCCGGATGGTGGACGGATCCGTCGAACGGTACGGGCCCGGACGAGGGCCCTGTTAGATTTGCGGGGGTCCGAGCCCGGCCGCCGTACGGTCGGGCGCCCCACCCAGACACCGGGAGCCACCCCGATGACGGACCAGCCCACGACCCCCGACGCCGGCCTGCCGGACGGGATCGACGACGCGGTTCGGACTGAGCTGACCAGCCTGCGCGAGAGCATCGACAACATCGACGCCGCCGTGGTCCACATGCTGGCCGAGCGCTTCAAGGCGACCCAGCGGGTCGGCCGGCTCAAGGCCGAGCACAAGCTGCCGCCGGCCGATCCGGCCCGGGAGCGGGACCAGATCAAGCGACTGCGGGAGCTGGCCGCCGGGGCCAAGCTCGACCCGGTCTTCGCGGAGAAGTTCCTCAACTTCATCATCGCCGAGGTCATCCGCCACCACGAGGCCATCGCCCGCGCCTGAACCGGTCCTGAACCGGTCCGATGACGGCTCCCATGACGGTTCCTGTGACGGCTACCGTGACACGCTCGGTCGCGGGGCCGGTCACGGGCCTCGGAACCGGCCCGTGACCGGCCCCGGCGGCAGCGCCGACGGTCGGGCGGAGCCGGTGCTCCCCGCCCGACGATGTCGGGGGCGGCTAAATGCCGGATTTCGTACGGCTCCCCGGTTGGCGTAGCGTGCAGGTTTCCCCAGCCGGAGAGGTGGAGCAGCGACGATGGCGGTGAACCTGCCCGAAACGCCCAGCGGAGCTCCCGGCGATCCTGCCGTGCAGGGCGCCGAGATCGCCGAGATCACCCAGGACGCCACGTACGCCCGAGACACCCACGGCGGACCCGGCGGACCCGGCGGACCCAACGCACCCGGTGCACCCGGTGCGCCCGGCGGCCGTGCCGAGGCCCGCCGCCGCGCCGCCGGCTCGCGCGGCCGTCGAAACCGGCGGGACCGCCGGGCGGGGCGCAAGTCCAGGCCGCTGTGGATCGAGCTGCCCGCGATGGCGGCGGTCGGCCTGGTGGTCGCGCTGTTGATCAAGACCTGCCTGTTCCAGGTGTTCTCCATCCCGTCCGGCTCGATGGAGAACACCCTGCGGATCGGCGACCGGGTCGGCGTGAACAAGCTCGCGCCGCTGACCGGCTGGGAGCCGGAGCCGGGTCAGCCGGTGGTGTTCAAGGACCCGGGGAACTGGCTGCCGCCGCAGCCGGTGGACTCGAACCCGTTGACCAACGCCGTGAGCTCGGTGCTGAGCTTCGTCGGGCTGGTGCCGCCGAAGGACGACAACTACCTGGTCAAGCGGGTCATCGCGACCGGCGGCCAGACCGTGCAGTGCAACGGCACCACGCTGACCGTCGACGGCAAGAAGGTCGACGAGCCGTACCTGCACCCCGGAGACGACTCCTGTGCGGGCCTGGACTTCGGTCCGGTGACGGTGCCTACGGGCTACATCTGGGTGGAGGGCGACCACCGCAGCGACTCGGCCGACTCCCGCTACCACCAGCGCGGCCCGGGTGGCGGCGCCGTCCCGGTGGACGACGTGGTCGGCCCGGTGTCGGGCGTCGTGTGGCCGCTCAATCACCTCGACTGGTTCGGCTGGACCGGCCGCTGACCCCGCGCTCGGAGGCGGCCACCCGCTCCCGCGCCTCCCGGCTCCCCGAGGCCGCTGCCGCCTCCGGCGTCGCCTCCACTGCCGCCGGTTTGCTCGACTGCGCCGCGAAGGCACCCGCCAGCACCAGCAGGCCGCCCGTGATCTGCGGCAGTCCGAGGTGCTCGCCGAGCAGGACCCAGGCCAGCACGGTGGCGACCACCGCCTCCAGGTTGGCCACCACCCCGGCGACCGGCGGCGAGAGGTATCCGACGGAGACCACGCCGGTCAGGTAGGCGAGCACGGTGGCGATCAGCACCATCCAGGCGGCTGGGATGACCGCGGGCAGGGTGTGTCCGTTCATCACCACCGAACCGCCGAGCTTGCCCCAGTCGGCCTGCCAGGGCCGGGTGAGCGCGGTGAGCACCACGGCGCCGATGAGCAGCCCGTACGCGCTGACGGCCAGAGGGTCGACCGGGCGCTCGCCGCGGCGGCCGGCGTCGGCGAGCACGAAGTAGCCGACCTGGCAGCAGGCCGCGCCGAGGGCGAACAGCACGCCCAGCGCGTCGAAGCTCAGGCCGTTCCAGACCTCCACCACGCAGGCCAGTCCGGCCACCGCGACGCCGGCGCCGACGGCCGCGCCCCGGGAGATCGGCTTGCGCTGCACGAACTTCACGTAGCCGATCAGCAGGGGCGGCCCGAGGTACTCGATGAGCAGGGCGACGCCGACCGGGATGCGGGAGATCGCCGCGAAGTAGCAGGCCTGGACGCCGGCCACGGCGAGCAGGCCGAAGCCGAGCAGCAGGCCGGGGCGGCGCAGGACGGCGTCCCGGTGCCGGTAGGCGATGGGCAGGAGCGCGACGGCCGCGCCCGTGACCCGGAGCCACACCACGTGCAGCGGTGACAGTCCGGCCTCGATCAGCGGCTTGGCCGCGGTGCCGGAGCCGCCGAAGGCGAACGCGGAGACCAGCGCGAGGCCGAGGCCGAGGGTTCTGCCCGAAGGGTGGGTGGGCGAGGCCGTTGATCTGTGCACGGCCGCATTCTGGCAGTCACACCGACGCTTCGGTAAGGCGCCATTCCGTCATTCGGTCCTGGTCCCTACTGTGCGCAGCGGCGCAATCACCTGCACGAAATCGCCGACGCCCGGAATCGCCGACGCCCGGAAACACCAGCGCACGAAAATGCCGACGCCCGAAAACGCCGGCGCCCGGGGGCGATAGCCCCCGGGCGCCGGCGTCA
>NZ_JAFLNG010000336.1 GCF_017427025.1 Streptomyces sp. FH025 | reverse complement strand
ACGGCGGCGGCGGGCGGCGGGCCGAGCGGGTGGCCGGCGTCGGCGAGCAGGCCGTGGAAGCCGCGGGCGATCAGATGGTGCCCCTCGGCGCTGGGGTGGAGGCGGTCGACACTGAGCAGCCGGCGCTCCTCGTGCCAGGGCAGCTCCGCGATGTGCAGGTGCACCGCCCGGTGGCGCGCGGTGAGCGCGTGCACCACGGTGTTGACCGCCCCCATCCGCCGGGCCAGCGGGCGGCCGAGCGGCGTCGGGAGCCGGAGCAGCGAACCGGGGTCGGGCAGGCAGGCGGTCAGCAGGGTCGCGCCGTGGCCGGACAGTTCACCCAGCGTGGCGTCCAACTCCAGGGTGGTGCGCCGGATGTCGAAGCCCGTTCGCAGAGTGTCGTTTCCGCCGACCACCACCGCCGCCAGCTGGGGCTGTTTGGCCAGGGCGCCAGGAAGTTGACGAGTCGTCAGCTCGGATGTCAGCGCCCCGCTGTACGCCAGGTTGGTGAACTCGACCTCCCGGCCCCCGGGCGCCAGCGAGTGCGCCAGGACGGCGGCCCAGCCGCGCCACCCCTCGCCGACCTGGTCCCCGACCCCTTCCGTCAGCGAGTCGCCGAGCGCGACGAACCGCAGCAACTCGCCTGCTCCTCCGGCGCCACCAATGGCCGCCCGGTCAGGCCCGGTGTCCAGCATGCTCATCCCGACCCCCGTTCACCGCCTCGAAGTTCTCCGCTCCATGGGCCGCCAGGAAGGCGGCCACCGCCGCCGGCCAGCCGTACCGCTCGGCCTGCGCCCGGGCGGCCGAGCGCCGAGCCTCCTCCGGCCTGGCCAGCAACTCCCGTACGGCCGCCGCGAATCCGTCCCCGGTGTCGGCGGCCGCCACCCCGGCGGGCCCGATCAGCGCGGGCAGCGCGGAGGAGCGGCTGACCGCGACCGGCGTGCCGCAGGCGAGCGCCTCCAGCGCGGCCAGCCCGAAGGTCTCCACCGGGCCGGGCGCCAGCACCACGTCCGCGCAGCCCAGCAGCCGGGCGACGGCCTCGCGCCCGTCGAGGTGCCCGAGGAGGCGCACCGGCAGGCGCAGTCGCGCGGCCCGGGCCGCCAGCCGCTCCCGCAGCGGGCCCGTCCCGGCCACCACCAGGACGGCGGGCAGCCCGCGCGCCCGCAGCCGGGCCAGCGCCTCGACCGCCCGCTCGGGCCGCTTCTCCGCCGAGAGTCGTGAGCAGAGCACCAGCAGCACCTGTTCCGGGGCCGCGTACCGGGCCCGCTCCGCCGCCCGCTCGGCCGGCGGCAGCGGCCGCATCGCCGCCAGATCCACCCCGAGCGGGGCCCGGACCAGGTTCGGCGCGCCGATCCGGCGGAACTCGGCCGCCGCCCAGTCGGTGGTGCAGAGCACCGCGTCGTAGGCGCGGGCGGTGGCCGCGTTGAGCCGGTCGGCGGCCGCGGTGGCGAGCGGGCCGGGCACGCCCCAGGTGCGCAGCACCCCGGTGGCGCTCTCGTGCGAGACCATCACCGAGCGGACGCCGTGCCGCCGGGCCCAACTGCCGGTCCAGCGCAGGGTCGTACGGTCGGAGACCTCCAGCCGGTCGGGGCCGAGCCGGGTCAGCTCGGCGGCCACCGCCCGCCGGTCGGCGAGCAGCCGGTAGCCGCCGCTGGCGGGCAGCACCGGACCGGGCAGGGTGACCACCAGGCCCTGCTCGGTCTCCTCCTGCGCGCGCCGCTCGCCGGGCACGATCAGCACCGGCCGGTGGCCCGCCGCCCGGTACCCGGCGCCGAGGTGGCGCAGTGCGGTGCGCAGCCCGCCGGAGACCGGGGTGACGAAGTTGGCGAGCCGCACGATGGTCAGGGGCGCGGTCATGCCGGCAGCTCCTCCGGCAGGACGGGCGGCACCACCGCCGGTGCGACCGCCGCCGGGGGAGCGGGCGGCAGCGGCAGCCCCCGGTGCTCGGCCAGCACCTCGGCGTAGTGCCGCAGCAGCAGGTCGCCGACCGCCTCCCAGGTGCGGGCGGTCACCTCGGCCCGTCCGGCCCGCCCGTACGCGGCGCGTCTCGCCGGATCGGCGGCCAGCTCGGCCACCGCCCGGGCGACGGCGGCCGCGTCCCTCGGTGGTACCAGCAGTCCGGTGCGGTGGTGGGCGACCAGGTCGAGCGGGCCGCCGGCGGCCGGGCCGATCACCGGCACACCGCTGGCCATCGCCTCCTGGATGGTCTGGCAGAAGGTCTCCAGCGGGCCGGTGTGGACGAACACGTCCAGTGTCGCGAAACATCGCGCCAGCTCCTCGCCGGTGCGGCGGCCCAGGAACACCGCGCCGGGCATGGCGGCCTTGAGCCCGGGCGCCGAGGGGCCGTCCCCGACCACCACGACCCGCACCCCGGGGAGGGCGGAGGCCGCCGCCAGCAGGTCCACCCGCTTCTCCGGCGCCAGCCGCCCGACGTACCCGACCAGCACCTCGCCGCCCGGGGCGAGCGCCCGGTGCAGCGCCTCGTCGCGGTGCCGGGGGTGGAACCGCGCCGAGTCCACCCCGCGCGGCCACAGCTGCACCCGGGGCACCCCGTGCGCGGTGAGGTCCTGTGCGGCCGGGGTGGACGGCGCCAGCGTGCGGGCGGCCGCCCGGTGCACGGCCCGGATCCGCCGCCAGGCGGCGGCCTCCCCGAGCCCCCGCCCGGCCCGGTAGGCGTGCGCGTACCCGGCCAGGTCGGTCTGGTAGACGGCCACGGCGGGCACTCCGAGCCGCGCCGCGACCTGCATCCCGCGCGCGCCGAGCACGAACGGGCTGGCCAGGTGCACGAGGTCCGGCCGGTGCCCGGCGATCGCGGCCGCCAGCTGCCGGCTCGGCAGGGCGATCCGCACCTGCGGGTACCCGGGCAGCGGCATCGAGGGGATCCGCACCACGGGGATCTCCACTCCGCCGGTGCCGCCGAAGGTCTCCGGCGGGCACTGGGCGCCCCGCGCGGGCGCGGGGGTGACGACGAGGGGCTGGTGGCCCCGGCGGGCCAGGTGCTCGGCCGTCCGCAGCACGCTGTGGGCGACTCCGTTGACCTCGGGCGGGAAGGATTCGGTGACGATGGCGACGCGCATGCCGGAGTTGTGTCCGCGCCCGGCGTGCTTCCGGCCAAAGGGATCTGTCGTGCAGACGAACGCGGGTCGGCGATTTGCACCGCCGACCCGCGTGTTCGGTACCAGCCGTCTCAGGCCGACCCGGTGGCTTCCTTCAGTTCCGCGTACGGTGCGAGCTTGCGGATCGACTCGATGCTCTTCAGGCAGTCGTCCCTGCTCTCGTGCGGGTCGCCGGTCACCACGATCGACCCGTTGCTCGCCTTGAGCCGGAACCGGTGCATCCCGCTCTCATCCTTGTACAGCTCGAATTTCCCGGCCATGCCAGTGAAAGCCTTTCACTTGAGTGGCCCCCTGGCTCGCACCGTACGGTCAAATCCCTTGCGCGGCACGTCAGATGATCCATCCGAGTGCCTGGTCAGGCCGGTCCCGTCGCCAGTCCGGTGATCGTCGCGGTGAGGACGCGGGCGAGGCGGGGCTCGACCTCGATGACGGCGTGGGCGAGCCGGGGGTCGCTGCGGTAGAGGGCGGCGACCTCCGCACCCGGGTTGGCGATCTGCCACAGCGCCCCGGCGAGGGAGACGGCGGTGGCGATCAGGTCGGTGACGTCCTGCTCGTCGAGCGAGGGCAGCTGTGCGCGGACGGCCGCGGTGATCGGCTCGCGGGCGGCGAGGGTGGCGAGCTTGAAGTCGCGCACCGCGGTGAGCGAGACGTTTCGCTCGAGGTTGAGCGGGGCGTGGGCGAGAAGGTCGCAGAACAGCCCGCGGGCCGCGAGCGTGGCGGCGAACGCCCGCGCGACGGCGGCCGGGCCCGGCTCGGCGGTCTCCCGCAGGCGCGCGGACAGCGCGTCCGACCACTCCTGCCAGCCCTCCGCGGTCAGCCGCAGGAAGATCTCCTCGCGCGTCTCGAAGTACCGCAGCAGCGCCGACTTGTGCATCCCGACCGCGCCGGCGATGTCCGTGAGGCTGATGTCCCTGATGCCGCGTTCCCGGCCGAGCGACCGGGCGGCCTCCAGGATCGAGGCCTCGCGTTGCCGCTTGGCCTGGGGAGAGCGTGCGCGCTGGAACTCCGATGCATCCACTCGCCCATGGTAGGGCAACACCGTTGCCCTAATAGCGCAACGGTGTTGCGGTATTAACGCAACGGTGTTCTACTAAGGGCATGGAACAGACCACGGAACAGACCTGGTTCATCACCGGCAGCTCGCGCGGCTTCGGCCGCACCCTCGTCCGGGCGGCGCTGGAGGCCGGCGACCGGGTGGCCGCGACCGCCCGCCGCCCCGAGCAGCTGGCCGACCTCGCCGAGGAGTTCGGCGACCGGATCCGCCCGATCGCCCTCGACGTCACCGACCAGGCGGCCGCACGCGCGGCCCTCGCGGAGGCGCACGCCCACTTCGGCCGGATCGACGTGCTGGTCAACAACGCCGGCTACGCCAACGTCGCACCGATCGAGACCGTCGAGGACGCCGACTTCCGCGCCCAGTTCGAGACCAACTTCTGGGGCGTGTACAACGTCACCAAGGCCGCGATCCCGCTGCTGCGCGAGCAGCGGGGCGGGCTGGTCATGCAGTTCTCCTCGATGGGCGGGCGGGTCGGCGGCTCCCCGGGGATCGCCTCCTACCAGGCGGCCAAGTTCGCCATCGACGGATTCAGTCGCGTCCTGCGTGCCGAGACCGAGCCGTTCGGGGTGAAGGTGCTGGTCGTCGAGCCCAGCGGCTTCCGCACCGACTGGGCCGGATCCTCGATGGTCGTCCACGACGTTCCGGAGGCCTACGCCGGGACGGTGGGGGCTATGAACGCGCGGATGCGACAGAGCGGTGCCGGCGCGGCGGGCGACCCCGCCCGCGCCGCCGGGATCCTGGTGCGGATGGCCAAGCGGCGCGACATCCCCCACCACCTGCCGCTCGGGGTCAACGCGGCCGAGGGCTCCATCGCCATGGACCGGCGACTGCTGGAGGAGGACACCCGGTGGCGCGAGGTCTCCCGCTCGGCCGACTTCGCCGAGCCGTACCCCGCGGCCTTCCCGCCCGACGTGGCGCACTGAGCGGCCTCCGAACGCACCCGTGGCGGGTGCCGGACGATTCCGGCACCCGCCACGGGTGTGCGATTCGGGGGGAGGCTCAGCCGGTGCGGCGGCGCCCGGCCAGCCAGACGTAGACCAGGACGCCGGCGAAGAGGAAGAGGACGCCCTGGTAGACGGCCGCGTAGCCGGCGCCGGCCAGCAGCCACAGGGAGAAGGCGAAGGCGCCGAGGCCGAGCACGGCGTCCCGCACCAGGTGGGCGCCGTTGACCTTGTCGGTGGCGCCGCGGACCAGCCAGTAGAGCTGGGCGGCGGTCGAGAGCAGATAGGGGACGGTGGCGGTGAAGGTCGTGACCAGCACCAGGATCTCGAAGGCGCCCTTGGCACCGCTGGCGAAGTTGAGCACGGTCAGCCCGGAGGCCAGCGCGACGCCGATGATCACGCCGAAGGTCGGCACCCCGCGCTTCTCCTTCGCGAAGACGGCCGGGAACAGACCGTCCTTGGCCGCCGCGTACGGGGCCTGGGCGGACAGCAGGGTCCAGCCGTTGAGGGCGCCGACCATCGAGATCAGCGCGGCGACGGCGATCACCGTGCCGCCCCAGGAGCCGCCGAACATGACGTTCACGGCGTCCGAGAACGGCGCGCTGGAGTGGACCAGCCGGTCGTGCGCGACGGTGCCGAACACCGCGAGCGTGCCCAGCAGGTAGACCACGGCCGCGCCGGTGGTGCCGAGCACACTGGCCCGTCCGACGTTGCGCTCCGGGTCGCGGACCTGGCCCGCGCTCATCGCGGCCGACTCCACGCCCAGGTAGCTGAACAGCAGGATCGCCGCGGCGGCCGACATTCCGCCCATCCAGCCCTGGCCGCTGGCGTCGAACGGCCCGAGGTTCTTCGGATCGAAGAAGAACAGCCCGCCCACCGAGACCAGCAGCAGCGGGATGAACTTCAGGACCGTGGAGACGAGCTGGACCGCCCCGACGTACCGGGTGCCGGCCAGATTGGCCAGCGCGGGCAGCCACTGGAGGGCCAGCGCGGCGGTGATCTCCAGCGGGACGGAGTGGTTCATGGGCACCAGCACGTCCAGGTAGCCGACGGCGGCCACCGCGAGCGCCGCGTTGCTGACCCAGGTGGTGATCCAGTACGACCAGGCGGACAGGAAGCCGGCGAAGTCCCCGAAGGCCTCGCGGGCGTAGACGTACGGCCCGCCGGTGCGCGGGTTGCGGCGCGCCAGCTGCCCGAAGACCAGCGCCAGCGCGATCGCGCCCACGGTGAGGACGGCGAAGGCGGCCAGGCTGACCGTCCCGAACGGCGCCACGGCCGCGGGGATCATGAAGATTCCCCCGCCGATGATGTTGCCCATCACCAGGGCGGTGGCCGTCGGCAGCCCGAAGCGGCGGATCTTCGACGGAGCGGGGGTGGCCTGGTCCGGGTTCTCCGGGCCGATCGGCCGGGGCGCCTGCCGGGTCGCGGCGGGGCTGGTCTGCATGAGGGTGGTGCGCCTTTCGTGGTCCTGCTCGCGCTCGGTGGAACCACGAGCCACGACTGCCCATGCTCCGGCCACGCGGTACCTTGCACCAAATCGATGGGATTTGTTCATCCAGGCCGGTGGATCGCCGAAAGACTTGCGGTCGCGGGGCGGTCGGACGGGCACTCGTCCGGCGCGCTTCGAGCGCTCGTTCGACCGTAATTGCGCTTGTGTGACCGTGTTCGTCCGGCCGGGGGAGATGGTTCACCCGAACGCCCCAGCCGGGTTGCGGCGCGCGCTCGACCGTGTGGGTCCGTGTGCCAACCTTGGCGCGGCGCCTCCCCGGTGGAGCGCCGCCCGGCCCGTCGATCGGTCGAACAGGCCGTTCGGGGGCGCGGGTTGAGGACCAGAGACGAACCAGAGGACATCAGATGTCGCTTCGTGGGAAGATCCGCAAGCTCGCCGTCGTCGTTGCCGTGACCGGTGCCGTCGTGGCGGTCCCGACCTCGGCCATGGCGGGGGGTTTCGCGCCGGCGCAGTCGTCCGGCCAGAGCCTGGAGTCCGGCTCCGCGGGCGTCGGCCTGTTCGGTCCGCACGCCACCTGGTTCAACTTCGCCGAGCACAGCCAGAGCGACTGCGGCTGCTGATCCCTTCGCACCCGAGCCCGGAGGCCGCCCGTCGGCCCCCGGGCTCTCGGCCGTCCGCGCGGGCTCTCAGGCCGCGACCGCCGCCCGCTCGCGCAGTTCCTTCAGCACCGCGATGTCCATCGCGTGCCCGGTGCCGTCCCCGCCGTGCTTGCGGTCCGGGGTCTCCACCAGCAACGGCACCCCGGCCGTCTCCGGGTGTTCGAACAGTTCGCGGAACGGCTCCGCGCCGATCATCCCGGCGCCGATGTTGGCGTGCCGGTCCTTGCGGGCTCCGACCACGTCCTCCGAGTCGTTGGCGTGGATCAGCCGCAGCCGGCCCGGCCCGGCGGCCGAGGCCAGGGCGTCCAGCGCGGCCGTCACCCCGCCGGGCGCCGCCAGGTCGTGCCCGGCGGCGAACGCGTGGCAGGTGTCCAGGCAGACGCCGACCTTCGGGTGCTCGTCCAGCGCCTCGACGAACTCGGCCAACTCCTCCATCCGGGAGCAGAGCGAGCTGCCCTGCCCGGCGGTGGGCTCCAGCAGCAGCCAGGGCGCGTCCTCGCCGAGCGCGTCCAGTTCGTCCAGCAGCGGCCGGACGTCGGCGCGCACCTGCGCCATCGCCTCGGCCCGGCGCGAACCGCCGCCCGGCGCCGTACCGACCGCCGAACCGGTGTGCAGGACGACGCCGAGCGCGCCGATCGCGTGGCCCCGGTGCAGCGAGTGCCGCAGCGAGACCGCCGAGCGCTCACGGGTCGCCGGATTGTCCGAGCCGAAGTTGATCAGGTACGGAGCGTGCACCCAGGCCGGGACGCCCCGCTCGGCGCAGGCGGTCCGGAACTCCTCGTCCTGCGCCGGACTGCCCGGGGGAGTGGCCCAGCCGCGGGGGTTGGCCACGAACACCTGCACCGTCTCCGCGCCCACCTTCCGCGCGTACGCCAGACCCGTCCCGGCCAGGCCGCGGGCGGCCACCGGGACGTGGGCGCCGATCGGATTGCGGACGGCGGTGACGGACGGGACGGGCGCGGTGCTCATGCCCCCGAGCATGTCACGCGCCCGGGCGGGGGCG
>NZ_JAFLNG010000335.1 GCF_017427025.1 Streptomyces sp. FH025 | reverse complement strand
CCGTCGACCGTAGGCCCGGCGCCGTTGATGCGTCCAATGCATGAAGAGTGGATGATCGATGCACTGGCGTATGAGTCGAGGTGGTGGCGGGATGACCGTGGCGGAACTGCCGGAGAACCCGGATCAGCGGTACCGGGCGGCCGAGTTGGGGCCGGACGAACCGGCCGTCCTGCTGGCTCCCCGGCTGGCGCAGTTCGCCGCGGTGGCGCGGCTGGAGCACGTGACCCAGGCGGCCGCGCTGCTCGGGGTGCCGCAGCCGACGCTGTCGCGCGCGGTGGCCCGGCTGGAGGAGGAGCTGGGGGTGGACCTGCTGGCCCGCCAGGGCCGTGCGGTCCGGCTGACCAGGGCGGGCCGGCTGCTGCTGGCCTCGGTGGAACGGGCGCTGGCGGAGGTGGAGCGCGGCGCGGCGGCGGCCCGGGCGGAGGCGGACCCGGAGGCGGGGCTGGTGGCGTTCGGGTTCCTGCACACGATGGGGCCGGACGCCGTTCCGGCGCTGCTGCGGGGCTTCCGGGCGGCGTATCCGCGGGTGCGGTTCCAGCTGGTGCAGGACTACGGCATGGCGATGCTGGAGCGGTTGCGGGCGGGCGAGTTGGACCTGTGCCTGGTCGCGCCGCTGCCGGACGACCCGGCGTTCACCGCCCGCCCGCTGGACGAGCAGCGGCTGCACCTGGTCGTCCCGGCGGACCACCGGCTGGCCGGGCGGCGGCGGATCCGGCTGGCGGAGGTGGCGGAGGAGCCGTTCGTCGGGCTGGAGCAGGGGTACGGGCTGCGCATGATCACGGACGGCTTCTGCGCGCAGGCCGGGTTCGTGCCCCGGCTGGCCTTCGAGGGGGAGGAGACGGAGACGCTGCGCGGGCTGGTGGCGGCCGGGCTGGGGGTGGCGCTGCTGCCGCCGGCCCTGGTGCCCCGGCCGGGGGTGGTGGAGCTGGAGGTGACCGCGCCGCGGACCCGGCGGGCGATCGGGCTGGCCTGGGCGGCGGGGCGGCCGCTGACCCCGCCGGTGGCGGCGTTCCGGGACTTCGTGCTGTCCCGGCGGGGTCGGCTGCTGCAGCACGACTGATCGCGGGTGGTCACGACCGATCCGCCGTGGCTGAACCATTGGTGGTTCGTATGGACCGGGCGGTGGAATTCCCGGTGGAGTTTGGACCATCCGGTGGTGTTCGCGGTGGTCGGTCTACGCGCGTAGGGGCTATATTTCCGCAATGGAGAAGCAGATCCCCGTCACCACCGCGGGCAGCGGCCCGCGCATTCCCACCCCCGACCAGATCCGCCGCGCGCCGAAGGTCCTGCTGCACGACCACCTCGACGGCGGGCTGCGCCCGGAGACCGTGGTCGAACTGGCCGCCGCGACCGGCTACCAGGGCCTTCCGACCACCGACGCCAAGGAACTCGGCGAGTGGTTCCGCGAGGCCGCCGACTCCGGCTCGCTGGTCCGCTACCTGGAGACCTTCGCGCACACCTGCGCCGTCATGCAGACCCGCGAGGCCCTGATCAAGGTCGCCGCCGACTGCGCCGAGGACCTGGCCGCCGACGGCGTCGTGTACGCCGAGGTCCGGTACGCCCCCGAGCAGCACCTGGAGGGCGGCCTGAGCCTGGACGAGGTCGTCGAGGCGGTGCAGGAGGGCTTCCGCCTCGGCGAGGCGAACGCCCGTGCGGCCGGCCACCGGATCCGGGTCGGCACCCTGCTGACCGCGATGCGGCACGCCGCCCGCTCCACCGAGATCGCCGAACTGGCCAACCGCTACCGGGACCAGGGCGTCGTCGGCTTCGACATCGCGGGCGCCGAGGCCGGCTACCCGCCCACCCGCCACCAGGCCGCCTTCGACTACCTCAAGGGCGAGAACAACCACTTCACCATCCACGCGGGCGAGGCCTTCGGCCTGCCGTCGATCTGGGAGGCCCTGCAGTGCTGCGGCGCCGACCGGCTCGGCCACGGCGTGCGGATCGTGGACGACATCACGGTGAAGGAGGACGGCGGCGTCGAGCTCGGCCGGCTGGCCGCGTACGTGCGCGACAAGCGCATCCCGCTGGAGATGTGCCCGACCTCCAACCTCCAGACGGCGGCGGCCACTTCGTACGCCGAGCACCCGATCGGGCTGCTCAGCCGGCTGAAGTTCCGGGTCACCGTGAACACCGACAACCGGCTGATGAGCGGTACCAGCATGAGCCGGGAGTTCGGGCACCTGGTGGACGCCTTCGGCTACACGCTGGGGGACATGGAGTGGTTCACGGTGAACGCGATGAAGTCCGCGTTCCTGCCCTTCGACGAGCGGCTGGCGATGATCAGCGACGTGATCAAGCCGGGCTACGCTGAGCTCAAGGCGGAGTGGCTGTTCAGCGCGGGCACCGGCGCGAACTGAGCCGTTCCGGCCGGTTCGCCGGTCCTGCTGGTCGGATGAACGCCCTTTCTGCACAAGGGAGTTGGCGTTCATCCGACTACTCACTCGGGTGAGTGAACGCCCTTTGGTTATCGCGCGGCCCTGTCACTACGGTGTGCCAGTCATAGCTGACAGGCCGTGGCGGCGGTCGCCCGGCCGCCGATCCCGCGCGCGATGTCGGCCACCGACGACGACCCAAGGGACGAACCATGAAGCAGGCTCTCAAGGCCGCCGGCACCGCGGCGCTCGGCATCGCCATCGCGGCGATCGGCGCCGGCACCGCCTCCGCGGCAGACGGCCAGGCGGCCGGCGGCCTCGGACTGCCCACCGGCGCGCTGACGAACCCCGCGGTGACCGGCGCGGTCACCGACACCGCCGCCAAGCTGCCCGGCGGCGACAAGGTCGCCAGCACGCTCGGCACCCTCGCCCCGACCGTCGGCCGCACCGCGCCCGCCGACGTCACCCCGATCGCCGGTGTCACCGAGCAGCGCGCCGGCATCCCGAGCGTCCCCGGCCTGGACAAGACCCCGGTCGGCGGGCTGGCCGGCCTCCTGCCCGGCCTGCCGCTGGGCTGATCCGGCCGACCCGGGCCACCGGTACGACGACGGGCCGCCCGCCCCGGAGACCCCGGGAGCGGACGGCCCGTCGCCATGCCCCGCCCGTGCGGCGTCACGGCTCCTGGGGGAGGAGCACCCACAGCGCGAGGTAGATCAGGAACTGCGGGCCGGGCAGCAGGCAGGAGAGCAGGAAGATCAGTCGGACGGTCCACGGGGTCAGGCCGAAGCGTTCGGCGATCCCGGCGCAGACACCGGCGATGACGCGGTTGTGACGGGGGCGGGCGAGGCGGGCGCTCATGCGTTCTCCTTGATGGAGGCCCGGTCCGGCCGGTCCGGCGGGCGTACTTCCATGCTCCGCCGTCGCCGGCCCGAAAGCCTCCGCCCACCAGGCGATTCACGACCCCGGTAGGTCACCGGGAAGGCGTAGGCCCGCGTAGGGGCCGTCTCAGGGGTGCCCCTGAGGGCGGACGTCCCGCGCCGCCGGAAACGTGGCCCGCAACGGCGGAAGGCCCACCCGTCCCCGCTTCGCGGCGGGTGACGGGCGGGCCTTCCGGCTTCGGCGGGCGGGATCAGCCGGCGGGGTGCTGCGGCTGGCCGGGCTGGGCCGGCGGCACGGGCTGGGCGTACGGGTTGTCCGCCACCGGCTGGGCGGGGACGCCCGGCTGGTACGGCGAGGCGGCCTGCGGCGCGGCGGGCCGGCCGGCCTGCGGCGCGTTCGGATTGTACGGCGCGTTCGGGTTGTGCGGCGCGTTCGGGTTGTACGGAGCCTGCTGGGCGTTGGCCAGGTACGGCGCGGCCAGCGGGTTCGGCTGCTTCTTCGCCTTGCTGCGCTCGATGATCTCCTTCACCGAGTAGATGATCAGCGCGACCGGCAGGAAGAACAGCTTGGTGAGGATGTAGTAGGTGCCGCCCTCGAAGACGAACGTCAGGTAGTAGGCGTACCCCAGGAATCCGAGGCCGATGAGCACGTTGACGATCCGCAGGCCGACTTTGAGCCCGCCACCGACGGCGCCGATGACCAGCATGATGACGCCGCTGACCGCGAGCGCCACGACGTACCAGGAGAAGAGCGGTGCGTCGCTGAAGTCGAGATTGTTCAAGGGGGGATTCCTGTGGCAGGAGGAAAAAACGGAGGAACCGTTCGGGGACGAGAGCGCACAGTACTGGAGGCGGCCGACATCCGTCGTCGCCTTTTCATCACGGTGTCGTTGCGCTGTGCCGCAGCCGTGCCGGAACGGTAATGGACGAGGTGGGACATGACTGACTATGAGGTGCTGCGGGTCTTTTGTGACGACGACGGGGCGTACGGCAACGAGTTGGGCGTGGTGCGCGACGGAGCCGCCGTGCCGGAGCGGGCGGACCGGCAGGCCCTCGCCCGCCGACTCGGCTTCAGCGAGACGGTGTTCGTCGACGATCCGGAGCACGGGGAGATCGACATCTACACCCCGACGCTGCGCCTGCCCTTCGCCGGCCACCCCTGCGTGGGCGCCGCCTGGCTGCTGGGGACGGACCGGCTGGTCACCGCCGCCGGGGTGGTGGCCGTACGGCGTGAGGGCGGGCGGACCCTGATCGCGGCCCGGTCCGAGTGGGCCCCGCCGCGCACCCTGCGGCAGTACGGTTCGGCGGCCGAGGTGGACGGGCTGGAGGTGCCGCCGCCGGGGGAGTGGATCTACGCCTGGGCCTGGCAGGACGAGGCGGCCGGTACGGTCCGGGCGCGGGCCTTCCCCGGCCGGGGCGACGGGATCGACGAGGACGAGGCGACCGGCGCGGCGGCCCTGCTGCTGACCGCCCGGCTCGGGCGGGCGCTGACCATCACCCAGGGCCGGGGCTCGCGGCTGGTGACCGGGCTGCGCCCGGACGGGCTGGTCGAGGTCGGCGGCCGGGTGGAGCGCGCCGGGGTTTAGTCGGCTGCGGGGCTCAGCCGGCCGGCGGGGTCGGCTTCGCGTAGGCGCGGGGCCGGGCGGTGGGCGCGACCGTCACGGTCGGGGTGACGGCGGCGGCGACCGGCGGGACGGCGGCGGCCATCGGCGGGACGGCCAGGACCTTCACCCGCGGCGCCCGCGGCTTCGGCCGGCGGTCCCGCAGCAGCCGGCGCAGGCCGGGGACGAGAGCGAGGTGGGCGACCACCACGCCGATCACGGCGAGCAGTATGTGGTCCACGTTGAGGACGTGCCCGGGCGTCCAGGAGGAGAGGAACTCCAGGCCGGTCGCCAGCAGGGCGGAGACGCCGGTGGTGCGCAGGAAGGACGGCAGCCAGGGGGCCCGGATCCGCCCGCCGGCCAGCGGGAGCAGGACCCCGAGCGGGGCGAGCAGCAGGAGTTCGCCGACCACCTGCCAGGCGGAGGAGGAGCGGAGCGAGGCCAACGGCGTCAGGTTGGCGTCGTACACCCAGGCCACCGGCAGGGGTCTGAGCACCAGCCAGAGCGCCAGCGCCAGGTGGAGGGTCAGACCCGTCAGCCCGGCCAGCCGGAGGGGACGGTGGACGGCCGTCGCCGGCCTCGTCTCGGTCCGAGCGCCGGAACGCTCGTCGCGTGTCCTGGTGCCATCTCGCTGCACGGGGGGAAGGACGTGAGCGGTGGCGCGGCGGTTCCACGCCGGGCGTGAACATTCCAGAACGCGCCCCCGTTCATCTACACGGGGAGGCCGTCGGCACCGCGCTGAACACGTTGTCCGGCGGCGGAGAACCGGGCGCCACCGGGGTGGGCGAGGGGCTCGGGCTCGCACTGGCCTTGGCCGCGCCGCGGCCCGGCGAGGCGGCGGGCGCCGGGCCGGGAGGAGTGGCCAGGGCGGTCGGTATGTGCGGGGCGGTCGGGCAGGCCGTGCGGCTGGCGGGCGCGCCGGCGTCGACCGGTACGGCGGTCGGCCGGATGCCGCAGCCGGAGGCCAGCGCGAGCAGGAGCAGCACGCCGCCGGTGCGGCGCAGGGCGGCGGTGCGGGTGGGGGCGGTCACGTGGCGTCCTTGTCCTGGGCGGCGGCGCCGGCGGGGCCGTCCTGGACCCCGTCCGCGGACGGCGGAGGCGGCGGGGTCAACGGCAGGGTCAGCGTGAACACCGCGCCGACCTCCCCGTTCGCCGCCGTGATCGTCCCCCCGTGGATCTGGGCGTTGGCCATCGCGATCGACAGCCCCAGGCCGCTGCCCTCCGAGCGGGCCCGCCCCCGGTCGGCCTTGTAGAAGCGGTCGAAGACGTGCGGCAGCACGTCCTCCGGGATGCCGGGACCGCTGTCGGAGACCTCGACCACGACCGAGTCCGCGGTCTGCCGGACCTTGACCCGCACCGGCGAGCCGCCGTGCTTGAGCGCGTTGCCGATCAGGTTGGCGAAGACCACGTCGAGGCGGCGCGGGTCGACCACGGCCAGGATGCCGCGCGGGGCCTCCAGTTCGACCGCGTCGTACCAGGCCCGGCCGTCGATGCAGGACATGATCAGGTCGGCGATGTCCATCTCGTCGGCGACCAGCTTGGCGGTGCCCGCGTCGAAGCGGGTCACCTCCATCAGGTTCTCCACCAGGTCGGACAGCCGCCGGGTCTCGCTCACCACGAGCCGGACGGCCGGCTCGATCATCGGGTCCAGCGACTCGGCCTCGTCCTCCAGGATGTCGGTCACGGCGGTCATCGCGGTCAGCGGGGTGCGCAGCTCGTGCGACATGTCGGCGACGAACCGCCGGCTCTGCGCCTCGCGCGCGCTCAGCTCCTCGACCTGCTCGTGCAGCGACTCCGCGGCCCGGTTGAACGTCCGTGCCAGGTCCGCGAGTTCGTCCACCGAGCCCTCGACCTCCAGCCGGGTGTCCAGGTGCCCCTGGCCGAGCCGTCGGGCGGCCTCGCCGAGCCGCTTGACCGGCCGCAGCACGGTCGCCGAGGCGGCCTGGGCGAGCAGCGCCGAGCCGATCAGCGCGAGCAGCGTCGCGATCGCCAGCGACCACCCCAGGGTGTTGAGGTCGGCCCGCTCGTTCTCCAGCGACTTGAACATGTACGCCGTCGGGCCGTTCGGCACCACCTTGGTGCCGCCGATCACGAACGGGTGGCCCTCCAGGTTCTGCCGCTGCCAGTACAGGTGGTACGGGTACGGGTTGTTCTCGGTGATCTCGCGCGGCTTGGCGACGGTGGACTGCAACGCCTGCGGCACGTCGGCCAGTGTGAAGTGCGTCGGGTCGGAGGAGGCCGGGCACTCCGGGTGCGCCTGGTCGACCACCACCACGTCGTAGGTCAGACCGGAGCTGGCCACGTTGGAGGCCAGCGTGGCGAGGTCCGGGCAACTGGCGTTCAGCGGAAGGTCGGAGACGTTGCGGCTGAGCGAGACCCGGAAGTCGTTCAGCGCGGTGTCCTGGGCGCGCTTGAGCACCGCGTCGCGGTTCAGCCAGTACGCGATGCCGGAGGCCGAGACGGCGGCGAGCAGCGCGACCGCCGCGAACACCGCGATCAGCCGCACCCGCAGGGAGCGCAGCTTCCGCCACTGGCCCGCCGGGAACCGCCGGGCAGTCTGCTGATGGTCAGTCACAAGAGCCTGTCGTCGTACGGGAGTTCAGAATGCCGGGGGTTTTCGAGGTCAGACCGCGGGCGGGTCCAGCCGGTAGCCCACGCCGCGCACGGTGCGGATCAGCGTCGGCGCGGACGGCACGTCCTCGACCTTGGCCCGCAGCCGCTGCACGCAGGCGTCCACCAGCCGGGAGTCGCCCAGGTAGTCGTGCTCCCAGACCAGCCGCAGCAGCTGCTGGCGGGAGAGCGCCTGCCCGGGGCGGCGGCTGAGCTCCAGCAGCAGCCGCAGTTCGGTCGGGGTGAGCTGGAGGTCCTGTCCGTCCTTGGTGACGGTCATCGCCGCCCGGTCGATCACCACGCTGCCGTACGCGGAGGAGTCCGAGCTCTCGCGCTCGCCGCGCCGCAGCACGGCCCGGATGCGGGCGTCCAGGACGCGCGGCTGCACCGGCTTCACCACGTAGTCGTCCGCGCCGGACTCCAGGCCCACCACCACGTCGATGTCGTCCGAACGGGCGGTGAGCAGGATGATCGGCAACTGGTCGGTGCGGCGGATCCGGCGGCACACTTCGAAGCCGTCGATCCCGGGCAGCATCACGTCCAGCACGATCAGGTCGGGCCGCTGCTCCTTGAAGAGCCTCAGACCGTCCTCGCCGGAGGCGGCGGTGGCCACACGGTGGCCCTGGCGGGTGAGGGCGAGTTCGAGGCCGGTCCGGATGGCGTCGTCGTCCTCGATCAGTAGGAGGAAAGGCACGGCCCCATTTTGGCCCACCGGAAGCCTCGAATCACCCCCCGGACCGGTCACCG
>NZ_JAFLNG010000334.1 GCF_017427025.1 Streptomyces sp. FH025 | reverse complement strand
TGGTGGGGCGATGGTGTCGCTCCAGGCGTCGCTGGAGGAGGTGCTGGGGTCGCTGGTGCCGGGTGCCGAGGTGGCCGCGGTCAACGCGCCGGACGCGGTGGTGGTGTCGGGCGACGAGACGGCGGTCGAGGCGGTCGCTGAGGTGTGGCGGGGCCGTGGTCGGCGGGTTCGGCGGCTGGAGGTCAGTCACGCGTTCCATTCGGCGCGGATGGATCCGGTGCTGGAGGAACTGGGCCGGGTGGCGGCGGGTCTGTCGTTCGGTGAGCCGGTGATTCCGGTGGTCTCGACGGTGGCCGGGCGTCCGGTGGACATGGGGGAGCCCGGGTACTGGGTGCGGCAGGTGCGGGAGCCGGTGCGGTTCGCCGATGCCATGGAGTGGCTGTCGGGCCAGGACGTCACGGGATTCGTGGAGGTGGGTCCGCATCCGCTGCTGGTGGGGACCGGGTTGATGCGGCGTGGTGGTGATTCCCCGGAGCGGTTGTTCGCGGGGCTCGGACGGTTGTGGGCGGACGGTGCCGTGCGCTGGACGCCTCCCGCGGCCACGACGGCGGGGACGTCGGGCGGGCGCGTGCCTACGTACGCCTTCCAGCACCAGCACTACTGGCTCCAGCCCACCACCCCGTCGGAGGGCCTCGACACGCCCGACCACCCGCTGCTGCGGTCCCTGGTGAAGCTCCCCGACGGGCAAGGCGTCGTCCTGACCGGGAAGCTCTCCGCGTCCGTCCACCCATGGCTGGCCGAGCACACCGTGCTCGGTTCGACGCTGCTGCCCGGGATGGCGTTCGTGGAGATGGCCGTCCACGCCGGCGAGCACACGGCCAGCCCCGTCCTGTCCGAGCTGGTCCTGGAGGCGCCGCTCGTGCTGTCCGAGCCCGACGGTGTGCACGTGCAGGTCACCGTCGGCGCGCCCGACGACACCGGACGCCGGCCCGTCACCGTCCACTCCCGCACCTCCGCCGAGCCCGACGAGTGGATCCGCCACGCGAGCGGCGTGCTCAGTCCGTCGGCGGACCGGGCGACGGGGGCCGACGGGACGGCCGTGCCCGGGGCGGACGACGGCGAGGCCGTGCCGATCGACATCGGCTCGCTCTACGACCGGCTCGCCGACGCCGGATACGACTACGGGCCGACCTTCCAGGGGCTCGCCGGCATCCGGCGGCACGGCGAGGACCTGCACGCCGAGGTGAGCTTCCCGGTGGACCCCGCGCAGCTCACCGGCTACCGCGTCCACCCCGCGCTCCTGGACGCCGCGATCCAGCCGCTGACCCTGCTCGCCGGTCTCGCGGCCGAGGACGGCGGCACCGGCGACAGCCCGGCGCGGATGCCCTTCTCGTTCTCCGGCGTATCGGTCACCGGGTCGGCCGCGACGGTCCGCGTGGTGCTGCACCCGACCGGGCCGGACACCTACGCGGTGCGGGTCACCGACACCGCCGGGACGCCGGTCGTGAGCATCGACGAGATCGTCCTGCGGCCCGTCGAAGCGGCGGGTCCCGGGGCCGGGCGCCGGCCGAACACGCTGTTCGCCGTCGACTGGACCCCGATGGCGGCACCGGACGGCCCGGACACCGAGACGGTCCTCCACGAGGTCGTCGGCGAGGGCGAACCGGTCGCGGCCGCCCACGCGGTGACCCGCGAACTGCTCGGCAGCGTCCGGGAGTTCCTGTCCACCGACACGCCGGCCCGGCTCGTGGTCCTCACCGGCGACGACCTGGCCTCGGCCGCCGCCCGCGGCTTCCTGCGCAGCGCGCACAGCGAGAACCCCGGGCGGATCCTGACCGTCCGGCACGACGGCACGGCCGCCTCACGACGGGCGATCCCCGCCGCGGTGCGCGCCGCCGTGAGCGACGGCGAGCCCGAGATCCAGTTGCGCGACGGAACCGCCCTCGTGCCGAGGCTGGTGAGGGCCGCCCCGGCCGCCCAGGCCGGGCCCCTGGACGGCGCGCCCCTGGACGGCACCGTGCTGATCACCGGCGGCACCGGCACCCTCGGCGTCCTGGTCGCCCGGCACCTGGTCGCGCGGCACGGCGCCCCGCACGTGGTGCTCGCCAGCCGCCGCGGCGTCGAGCCGCCCGGGCTCCGGCAGGAGCTGGGCGCCGCCCTCACCGTGGTCGCCTGCGACGCCGGTGACCGCGGGGCACTGAGGGATCTCGTCGCCTCGATCCCGGACCTGCGGGCCGTCGTGCACGCCGCCGGGGTCGTCGACGACGCCGTGGTGGGATCGATGACACCGGAGCAGATCGACACGGTGCTGCGCTCGAAGGCCGATGCCGCGTGGTACCTGCACGAGGCCACCGAGCACCTGGACCTGCGGGCGTTCGTGCTGTTCTCCTCGGCGTCCGGGGTGTTCGGCGCCCCGGGGCAGGCCAACTACGCCGCCGCGAACGCGTTCCTCGACGCGCTCGCCGAGCACCGGCACGCGCGCGGTCTGCCGGCCACCTCCCTGGCCTGGGGCCAGTGGGCCGAGTCCAGCGGCATCACCGGGAACCTGACCGAGGCCGACCAGCGCCGGCTGGCGAGGACCGGGATGCTGCCGCTGGCCACCGAGCAGGCCCTCGACGTGTTCGACACCGCCCTGGCCGGCGAACGCCCGGCGCTGGTGCCGGTCCGCCTCGACCTCGCGGCGATCGACACCCCGCCCGCGCTGCTGCGCGGACTCGCCCGGCCGCGGCGCGCGCCGGCCCCGGCGGCCGGCCCCGGCGACCTGCGGGCCAGGCTCGAAGCCCTGCCCGAGCCCGAGCAGCGCGCCCTGCTGTTCGACCTGGTCGTCACGCACAGCGCGAGCATCCTCGGGATGGCCCCCGGCGGGATCGACGACCCGCGTCAGCTCTTCCGCGACCACGGCGTCGACTCGCTGACCGCCATCGAGCTGCGCAACCGGCTCAACGCGGCCACCGGGCTCCAGCTCCCGGCGACCCTCGTCTTCGACTTCCCGACGCCCGAACAGCTCGTCAACCACCTCTACGGGCAGCTGTGCTCGCCGGAGAACCGGGTCGCCGGGCCGATGGAGCGCCTGCTGCGCAAGGCCGTCGACGTCGGCCGCGCGCAGGACGGCCTCGACCTGCTGGCCACGGCGTCCCGGCTGAGCCCGGCCACCGACGCGCCCAAGGCCGAGGTGGTCGCCCTCGCGGCCGGCTTCCTCCAGCCGTCGCTGGTCTGCCTGCCGTCCGCGCTGGCGTCCAGCGGCATCGAGGAGTACGGGCGGTTCGCCGCGGCGCTGGAGGCCGCCCGCGACGTCACGGCGGTCACCCTGCCGGGCTTCGCCGGCGACCCGCTGCCCGCGGACGCCGACGTCCTGGTCCAGGCACTCGCCGACGCCGCGTCGGCCGTCGCCGAGCCGGTGCTGGTCGGCCGCTCGGTGGGCGCGTGGCTGGCGCTGGCGACCGCCGGGGAACTGGAACGGCGGGGGGCCCGGCCCAGCGCCGTGGTGCTCATCGACGGCTACCCCGACGACCTGCCGGGTGTGCTCACCGGCATGCTCGACGCCGGCCACCAGGTCCAACCGGTCGACGACGACCGGCTGGTGGCCATGGGCCGTTACCTCGATCTGGCCGGCGCCCCGGAGCCCGTCACCGCGCCGGTGCTGCTGGTGGGCACCGGGAAGCGCTCGTGGCCCCGGCTGTCCACCACCGCCCAGGAGGTGCTCACCGTCTCGGGCGACCACTTCACCGTACTGGAGGAGCACTCCGCGGCCACGGCGCTGGCCATCAGCACATGGCTCCTCGACTTCAGCGGATACGGGGCCGGGTTGTCCGCACTCAGGGGAAAGGACTATTCATGATCTGGGACAACGTCTACATCGGCGGAACGGGGCGGTACCTGCCGCCCCGCACGCCCGCGACGCAGGCCGTGCCGGACACCGAGACCATGCGGCGGCTGCTCGCGCTGTCGGACTTCGTGTCGTTCACCCACTCCGACGACGTCACCGAGCACGCGATGGCCGTGCACGCGGCGATCGGAGCCCTGCGCGAGTCCGGCCTCAGCGGCGCCGACATCTCCATGGCCGCCTACGCCCAGATGGACCACCAGGACCACATGGCGTCCTCCTGCCACCTTCAGCGCGTCCTCGGCCTCGGCCACGCCCTCGTCTACGAGGTCGAGGCGACCAGCAACGGCGGCTCGGCCGCGCTGCAGTCCGCCGCCGCGCACCTGGTGGCCGACCCGGCCGCGACCGCGACCCTGGTCACGGCCACCGCCCGGTTCCTGCCGCCGCGGTGGGAACGCTGGCAGCCCTCCATCGGGATCTTCCTGGCCGACGGTGCGGTCGCGGCCGTGCTCAACCGCGAGGGCGGCCGGGCGCGGCTGGTCGCGACCGCCAACAGCTCGGCGACCCAGATGGAGGTCCTCGCCACCCCGACGATCCCGGACCCCGAGGGCCACCGCAACCGTACGCCGATCGAGGTCACCGGCCTGGCCCCGTATCTGACGCTGATGAGCGGGGCACTGGTCACCGCGGTCGAGCAGGCCGCCAAGGAGGGCGGCGTCGGCGTCGCCGACATCACCAGGTTCGTCGTCACCGGTCTGGGCCTGGCCCAGCTGGAGGTCGTCGTGCTGGAGCCGCTCGGCATCGACCTCGGCCGCACCACCTGGCCGATGCTGCGCGAGCTCGGCCACGTCGGGCCGTGCGACCAACTGCTCGGCATGGACCACCTGCTGCACGACGAGACCCTCAAGCCCGGCGACACCATCATGTCGATCGGCCTCGGCATGGGCTCGCGGTTCACCGCGTCCCTGCTGGAGGTCACCGAGCCTCCCAAACCCCGTACGACCACCACCTTCACTCAGCCGGTGCGCGCGCAGACCCCGCCCGTCGACGCGTATGTCATCGACCCCTCGGGCGGCGACATCTTCGGCGAGGCCGCCGCCTTGCGCGAGCGCGGTCCGGCCACGCCCGTCGAACTGCCCGGTGGCGTGTCGGCCTGGGCCGTCACCGGGCACGACCTGGCGAAGAAGCTACTGCTCGACCCGAAGGTCTCCAAGGACGCGAACAAGCACTGGCCCATGTGGCGCGACGGCGACATCCCGCCGGACTGGCCGCTGATCATGTGGGTCGCGATGCAGAACATGTTCACCGCCTACGGGTCCGACCACAGCAGGCTGCGCAGCCTGGTGGCCAAGGCGTTCACCCCGCGCCGCATCGAAGCGATGCGGCCGCGCGTCGAGGAGATCACGGCCGGCCTGATCGCCGACCTGGCCGCGGTGCCGCCGGGGCAGACGGTCGACCTGCGCGCACGGTTCGCGTTCCCGCTGCCGATCCAGGTCATCACCGGACTGTTCGGGGTGACCGCGCAGACGGGCGCGGACCTGCGGCGGCTGGTGGACGCGGTGTTCAGCCTCGACGCGGACCCGGCGGGCGTGCAGGCCGCCTCCGGCGAGCTGTACATGCTGCTCAAGGAACTCGTGGCCGCCAAACGGCGCGACCCCGGCGACGACATGACCAGCGACCTGATCGCCGCGCAGGAGGCGGACGGCACACGCCTGTCCGAGCGGGAACTGCTGGACACCCTGCTGCTGACCATCTCCGCCGGCTTCGAGACGACGGTCAACCTGCTCGACCACGCCATCCACGCGCTGGCCACGCACCCGGATCAGCTCGCCCTGGTCCGGTCCGGGACCAGCACGTGGGAGGACGTGGTGGACGAGACCCTGCGCTGGCAGGCGCCGGTGCCGAACCTGCCGCTGCGGTACGCCGTGGAGGACATCTCCGCGGACGGCGTGCAGATCCGCAAGGGCGAGGCGATCCTGCTGTCCTACGGCGCGGCCGGCCGCGACCCGGCGCAGCACGGGGCCGACGCGGAGGACTTCTCCGTCACCCGGCCGTCGCGGGCCGACCACCTCACCTTCGGGCACGGCGTGCACTTCTGCCTCGGCAGCCCCCTGGCGAAGCTGGAGGCGACGACGGCGCTGTCCGCGCTGTTCTCCCGGTTCCCCCGGCTGCGGCTGGCCGTCCCGTCGTCCGAACTCGAGCCGCTGGGTTCCTTCTTCACCAACGGGCACAAGACTCTGCCGGTCATCCTGGAGGAGGGCTGATGGCCCACTTCGCCTTCGTGAGCGCGCCGGCGTCCGGGCATGTGAACCCGACCCTGCCGCTGGTCGAAGAGCTGGTCCGGCGCGGTCACCGGGTCAGCTACGCCACGGGACCGGCCACCATGGACGCCGCCTTGGCCGCCGGGGCGTCGCCGGTGACCCTGCCCTCGCAGCTGCCGCCCGACCTGGCGGCGCGGGGCGAGTTCACGGCGGAACAGCTCGCCGTGACGGTGGAGTACTACCTCGACGACGCGCGTGCCTCTTTCCCCGTCCTGGCCGAGCACTTCTCGGCCGACCCGCCGGACGCGGTGTGCTACGACTCGGTGACCTTCACCGGGAGGATGCTGGCGAACCTGCTCGAGGTGCGGGAGATCTCCCTGGTGCCGACCTTCGCGGAGAACGAGTCCTTCTCGGCGGCGCAGGTGTACCTGCCGGCCGACTTCGACCACACCAACCCCCGGCTGGTGGCCGCGATTCAGGACATGGGGAAGTTCGCGCAGGGCCACGCCTTCCTCGAGGACCCGAACCTGATGTTCGGCCACGTGGCCCCGACGAGCCTGGTGTTCATCCCCCGCGAGTTCCAGATGTCGGGGGATACCTTCGACGAGCGCTTCCACTTCGTCGGGCCGTCGCTGAGCAGTCGGCAGACCGCTGATGAGTGGAGCCCCCGGTCTCAGGCCCCGGTGCTGCTGATATCGCTGGGAACCGTCTTCAACGACCGGCCCGAGTTCTACCGGACCTGCATCGAGGCGTTCGGGGACAGCGACTGGCAGGTCGTCATGGCGGTGGGCGGGCTGGACCAGGAGTCGCTGGGCCCGATCCCGGCGAACGTCGAAGTGCACGCGCACGTGCCGCAGGTGGCGGTGCTGCGACACACCGAGGTGTTCCTGAGCCACGCCGGGATGAACTCGGCGATGGAGTCCCTCTACCACGGGGTGCCCTTCGTGGCGGTGCCGCAGATCCCGGAACAGCGGGCGATCGCCCGGCGGGCGGAGGAGTTGCAGGTCGGCAGGACGCTCGCCGAGCCGACCGTGCAGGGCCTCCGCGACGCCGTCCGGGACGTCCGGTCCTGCCGCCCCCGGGCGGAGGCCCTGAGCCGGATCGTGCGCGGGGCGGGCGGCGCGTCAAAGGGGGCGGACGTCCTGGAGGAGCTGCTGACGCGGTAACGGCCGGGCTCCACCGGGCAGTTCGCACCCGCGCCCCGCCCGGTGGAGCCCGTTCCCGCGCACGGTCGCGTAGTCCGTTCATCCGGCACCCTGGCCCGTGATGGGGGCGGAGTCCTGTTGACGGGCTCTGGTGTTCCATTGTGGCGCCGCTAACATGACAGTCCCTCATGTTTTTCGTCAGGAGGCCGTCATGCCCGACCGCTTCGACCTGCCGGCGGACTTCCGCTGGGGTGCCGCCACCGCCGCCTACCAGATCGAGGGGGCGGTGAACGAGGACGGCCGCGGGCCGTCCGTCTGGGACACCTTCGTCGCCCGCCCCGGGGCCGTACGGGACGGGCACACGGGGGCGGTGGCCTGCGACCACTACCACCGGTACCCCGAGGACATCGCCCTGATGAAGGGCCTCGGGCTGGACGGCTACCGCTTCTCCGTCTCCTGGCCCCGCGTCCTGCCCACCGGCGCGGGCGCCGTCAACCCGGCCGGACTCGCCTTCTACGACCGGCTCGTGGACGCGCTGCTGGAGACGGGCATCACCCCGCTGCCCACCCTCTTCCACTGGGACCTCCCGCAGAGCCTCGAAGACCGCGGCGGCTGGCTGAACCGCGACACCGCGTACCGCTTCGCCGAGTACGCCACCGTCGTCGTCGACCGCCTCGGCGACCGCGTTCCCGCCTGGATCACCCTCAACGAGCCGTTCGTCCACACCGTCTTCGGCTACGCCCTGGGCACCCACGCCCCCGGCCGCGCCCTGATGTTCGAGGCCCTCCCGGCCGCCCACCACCAGCTGCTCGGCCACGGCCTGGCCGCCTCGGTGCTCCACGAGCGCGGCCTGGAGGTGATGCTCTCCAACAACCTCACCCTGGTCGAGCCGGCCTCCTCCTCGGCTGACGATGTCGCCGCCGCCGCGGCCTACGACGCCCTCCACAACCGCCTGTTCACCGACCCCGTCCTCCTCGGCCGTTACCCCGACCTCTCCGCCCTCGGCGTCCCCGACGACATCTTCGGCGCCGTGCGCCCCGGCGAC
>NZ_JAFLNG010000333.1 GCF_017427025.1 Streptomyces sp. FH025 | reverse complement strand
CAACCCCACCGACTCGGTCACCGCCGGCTTCCTGCCCGCCGCCACCCGGCTCGGGCTGGACGTCACCGTCCTCACCGACGTCGCCGAGCCCCACCGGCGGGCCTACGCCGGCCTCGCCTTCCCCGCGCCCGAGGTACTGGAGTGCGACGTACGGGACTTCCGCGCCGTCATCAGCCTGATCTCCCGCCACCACGCACCCGACGCGGTGTTCAGCAACAGCGACCACCTCCAGACCCAGACCGCCCTGGCCGCCGAGTACTTCGGCCTCCCCGCCAAGGACTGGAAGGCCGCCCTGCGCGCCAAGGACAAGGGCCAGCTGCGCCGCCACCTCGCGCTCACCGGCCAGGACACCGTCTGGTCCGCCGAGTTGGCCCCCGAGCAGGACCCGGCCGAACTCGACCCGCCCTTCCCCTGCGTGGTCAAGCCCCGCGAGGGGGTGGCCAGCGAGGACGTCACCCTGGTCACCGACCCCGCCGAACTCACCCTCCGTTGCCGGGAGATCCGGCAGCGCCGGACAGGCGCCACCCTCGTGGTCGAGGAATTCCTGGACGGCCGGCTGTGCACCCTGGAGACCCTCGGCGACGGCCACCGCCGGCACGTCCTCGGCGGCTTCCGCACCCGGATCTCCCCACCGCCGGACTTCATCGAGGAGGTTCTGGAGTTCACTCCCGCCCACCCGGCCGACGCGGTCGAGCAGGTCCTCGCCCAGCTCGACGCACTCGGCGTAGGGCTGGGCGCCTGCCACACCGAGTTCGTCCTCCAGCCGGACGGCCGTGCCCGCATCATCGAGGTCAACTACCGCGCCATCGGCGACCAGTGCGACCTGATGCTCGCCGAGATCCTCGACGTCCCGCTCTTCGAGCTGATCCTCGGCGTCCACCTCGGCCGCGAACTGCCCGCCGACCTCGCCGAGCGCTGCGCCGTCACACCCCGCCGGGCCCGCAACGAGGTGGTCTGCGCCGACCGGGCCGGCGTCCTGACCGCCGCGCCCGGCCCGTACGACAAGGAGCGCGACGGCGTCCGGCTCGCCTACCGCCCGCTGCGCCCGCTCGGCCAGCGCCACCCGCACTACCGCACCAACCGCGACTACCTGGGTGTCATCTGGGCCATCGGCCCTGACCAGGGCGCGGTGGACGCCGCCGTCGCCCGCTTCCTCGCCGCCAACCGCTGGGAGATCACCCCGTGACCACCGACGAGGCGACCGCCGACGCGCAGCTCACCCTGCGCGTGCTCTCCGCCCTGCTGCGCGAGGACGTCCTCGGCCTGCGCACCCACGGCACCGTCGAGGACCGCCCGGACGGCCCCTGGCTGACCGTCGCCGAAGCCGAACTCGCCCTTCCCGTACGGCCCGACGGGTTCCAGAGCGAGTACGCCGCCCGGCTGCCGCTGCTGGATCTCGCCGGACGCCGCCTCACCGGCCTGGACACCGTCGTCGCCGCCCTCGCCGAACTGGCCGAGGCCGAGGACCGGCCCGGCTGGGCCGCGTTCGCCGAGGAGTGCCGCCAGACCCGCGCCACCATGGAACTGCACGAGCGGGTCCGGCCCGAGGTGCACGCCCGGCTCACCGACCTGTACGGCGCCGACCCCGCCGACTGGACCGGCCCCTCCGCCGCGCTCGGCCACGACGTCCTCGCCGCCCACCTCGACCACCCGGTCTACCCCACCGCACGCGGCCGCTCCGGCCTCGACGAGCACCAACTGCGCTCCTACGCCCCCGAGTTCCACCCGGCCTTCGAGCTGCGCTGGCTGGCCGTGCCGCCCGGGGCGCTCACCACCCACGGCGACCGCCCACTGCCCAGCTGGTGGCCCACCCCGGCCTGGCTCGGCCTCGGCGCCGAGTGCCCCGGAGAGGGCTGGAGCACCATGCCCGTCCACCCGTTGACCGTCGGCGCACCGCTGGACGAGGCGCTGCGGGCCACCGGCCTGGCCGGCCGCGCGGTCCTCGCCGACCGGCCGTACCTGACCGTCGTCCCGACCCTGTCCATGCGCACCGTCGCGGTCGCCGACGACCCGACCTGCCACCTCAAACTCCCGCTCGCGACCGCCACCCTGGGCCGCCTCAACCGCCGCACCATCAAGCCCGGCACCCTGGTCGACGGCGCCGCCGGCCAGCGGCTCGTCGAGGCCGTCCTGGCTAGCGAACCACGCCTGGCCGACCGGATCCTGCACGCCGACGAGCAGACCTGGGCGCACGCGGGGCACGAGTTGCTGGCCGTCCTGCTGCGCCGCTACCCGGCCGGGCTGGAGCGGTCGACGACCGTCCCGCTGGCCGCCCTGCTCGCTCCCGCGCCCAACGGCCGACTCGTACTCGACCACCTCGCCGACCGCTTCCACGGCGGCGACCCGCTGGCCTTCTACGACGCCCTGCTGGAGCTGCTGCTCGACTGGCAGACCACCCTGTTCGGCTACGGCATCGCCCTGGAGTCGCACCAGCAGAACACCTCCCTGGTGCTGGACCGGGACGGTCTGCGGCTGCTCTACAAGGACGACGACGGCCCGCGCGTGCACACCGCCCGGATGCGCGCCACCCTCGGCGAACTCGCGCCGTCACACGAGGAGTTCGACGACACCCGGATCTTCGTCGAGGACGACCGGGCGCTCACCGACCTGTTCACCACCATCACCGGCCACCTGTGCACCGGCGCCCTGGCCTTCGGCCTCGCCGAGCACGGCCGGGCCGAACTACCGGACACCCTGGCCCTGTTGAACAAGCGAATCGCCGAGGCCATCGACCGGATCGGACCGGCGGGCGAACCGCTGCGAACCGCGCTGCTGGAGGCCGAACGGCTCCCGGTCAAGGCCATGGTCACCGCCGGAACCCTGCTCAGCAAGCAGCGCTCGGGAGCCGCCGACATCAACAAGCACTACACCAGCGGCCCCAACTACCTGCGGGCGAACGGGACCCCGCGGTGAGCGTGGAGACCCTGACGCAGCGGTCGGAGCAGCCCGCCGACCGCCCCGGCGGGCTCGGCCGCCGCCAGGTACACGCCGTCGCCGCCTGCTACTTCGTCGCGTCCTTCGCCGCGCTCGGCCTACCGCCGTACCTGACCGCCATCCTGCCCGGGCTCGGTGACCCGCAGGCCCGCGGGGCCGGCGTGCTCTACATCGTCCCGACGGTGTTCAGCGCGCTCGGCGCACCGCTGTGGGGCCGGCTGGCCGACCGCTACGGCCGCAAGCGGCTGCTGCTGCGCGCCCAACTCGGGCTGACCGTCTCCTTCCTGCTGGCCGGTGCCGCCGATAGCCTGCCCGCCTTCACCCTCGCACTGGTCCTCCAAGGCTTCCTCGGCGGCACCTTCGCCGCCACCAACGGCTACCTCGCCGCCGCCCTCGACGGGCCCCGGCTGTCCCGGGCGCTCACCCTGATGCAGGGCAGCGCGCGGGCCGCACTGGTGGCCGCGCCGATCCTGGTCGGGGCGCTCTCCCCGTGGATCGGCCCGCACCGCCAGTACCTGGTGATGGCCGTACTCCCGCTCGCGGCCGCACTGTTCCTGTCGCTGCTACCCGAACCGGAGCGACCGCCCACTGAGGCGACCGCCGACGGCCGGCCCGAGCAGGGCTCCACCGCCCCGCTCCTGCCGCTCTACCTCTTCGAGTTCGTCTTCGTCTTCGCGACGGTCATCTCCTTCCCCTATCTCATCGCGCTCGCCGAGCAGCGCCTGCCCGGCGTCGACGGCACCACCACCGGCGTGCTCTTCGCCCTGCCGCACCTGTGCTACCTGGTGTTCGCCGCTCGCACCCACACCCTCTTCAACTCCCGTCCGCACGCCGGGATCGCGCTCGGCTTCGGCCTCGTCGCACTCGGCCTGGCCGGGCACGCCGTCGCCCACTCGCTCCCGGTGTTCGTCGCCGTACGGCTGCTGCTCGGTGCCGGACTCACGCTCGGCCTGGTGTGCCTGGCCGTGCTCGCCGCCGGGGCCGCCAAGGGCCGCCCGCCCGGACGGATGTTCGGCACTCTCGAACTCGTCTCCAAGGGCGGCGCCGTGGCCGCCGGCGCCGTCGCCGCGCTGGCCAACGGACGGTTCGGCGCGGCAGCCCCCGTGGTGGCCGGAACCGCCGCCGCCCTGCTGGCCGCCGTCGCGGCCACCGCACTCACCCTCCCGTCCCTCCGCCAGCGCTGGAGTCGTCGATGACCCCCGAGCAGTCCACCCGTCCCACCAGGGCCCACGAGCCGTTCGGCGATCACGAGTTGCCCGGCGCCGACGAGGCCGTGGCCCACACCCTGCTCAACTGCCTGCTGCGCGAGGTCTCCGCGCCCGAGCACCAGACCGCCGTCGACGACGGCCGCCTGCTGCTGCGGCTGCCCCGGCGCGGCGCCCTGCTCCGGGTCGCGCTGCGGCGCACCTCGCTGCTCGGATCGCACCGGTTCACCGGCCCGGTCGAGGTCGAACGAGAAGGCGAATGGGCCGAGTTGGGCTGGCGGGAGCTGGCCGAGTACGTCCAGGACGAACTGGAGCTGCGCACCGGAACGGTGAACGAGGAGTTCCTGGACCAGGTGGCGTCCAGCCATCACGGCGTCCGCCAGGGGCTGGACCGCCCCGCCCCCGGCTCCGACCGCTATCTGGAGTCCGAGCAGGCGCTGCTGTTCGGCCACCGCTTCCATCCGGCGCCCAAGTCCCGCTCCGCCGCCCGAGGCGACTGGCGCTGGTACGCCCCGGAGTCCCGCGCGGCCTTCCCGCTGCGCCACCTCGCCGTCCGCGCCGAGCTACTGGCCGAGGAGTCCCTGGACGGGGCCGCAACCGCCCTGCTCGACGGGCTCGGCGAGGTTCCGGACGGCTACCGGCTGCTGCCCGCCCACCCCTGGCAGTACCAACTCATCGGTGAACACCCGCTGTTGCATACGGCCATGGTCCGCGGTGACGTCCTCGACCTCGGTGCGCGCGGCGAGCACTTCACCGCCACCGCCTCGGTACGCACCCTGCACGGCGCCGATGCCTTCCTCAAGTTCAGCCTGGACGTGCGCATCACCAACTGCCTGCGCAAGAACGCCGCCTACGAGCTCACCGGCGCCGTCGCGCTCACCCGGCTGCTGGCCCCCGCGCTCGCCGATCTCGCCCGCCGGTTCCCCGACGCCGTGATGCTGCGCGAGCCCGCCTACCGCACCCTCGCACTGCCCGGCGCCGACGGCCGTCCCGACCGCGCGCTGTACGAGGGCTTCGGCCTGATCCTGCGCGAGGGCTTCGGAACGGCGCTGCGGCCCGGCGTCACCCCACTGCTCGCCGCCGCCGTCGCCGACGAGTACCCGACCAGCTCGGCACACATCTCCCGCCTGCTGGAGGGCAGTTCGGACGGCGAGGCGGCCCTCGACTGGTGGCGCGCGTACCTGCGACTGCTCCTCCCCCCGGTGCTGGCCGCCTACTTCGACCACGGCGTGGTACTGGAACCGCACCTGCAGAACGTGCTCATCGGCGTGGACGCCGACGGACGCCCGGCCCAGATGCTCTTCCGCGACCTGGAGGGCACAAAGCTGGTCCCCGAGCTCAACGCGGACCTCCTCGCCGCCCTGCCCCCCGAGGTCGCAGGCCCGATGACCTACGACGCCGAACGCGGCTGGGACCGGGTGGTCTACTGCCTGCTGGTCAACCACGTCGCCGAACTGCTCGCCGCCCTCGCCGACCGGCACCCCGAGTTCGAGGGCGCGCTCTGGCAGTGCGTCCGGGACGCCCTGGAGGAGTACGCCGCCGCGCACGGCCGTCCGCCCCGGCTGCGGGCGCTGCTGGCCGGCGTACCGCTGCCGGCCAAGGCCAACCTGCAGACCCGCTGGGAGCGCAAGGCCGACCGCGAGGCCGGGTACGTCCGACTGCCCTCCCCGTTGGCCGGATCGGTCCTCGCCGAGGCCGCCCGCATGACCGCCCACCTTCCCGCCGGGAGCGCCGTCCGATGACCGAGCACGTCCACCCGACCGCCCACGCCCACCCGACCGAGCGCGTTCGCCTGCCCGAACGCGTCCGTCGGCACGTCGCCGCCCTCGCGCCCGACGAACTGCCCGCCTACGTCTACGACCTGGCCGCGCTGCGCGCGCACGCCGCCGCCGTCCGGGCCGCACTACCCGAGCGGGTCGAGCTGTACTACGCGGCCAAGGCGAACCCGGAGGCGCCGCTGCTCACCGCGCTGCGAGAGGCGGTGGACGGCTACGAGGTCTCCAGCGGCGGGGAGTTGGCGCACGTGCGGGCCGCCGTACCGGACGCGCCGCTGGCCTTCGGCGCGCCGGGCAAGACCCCGGCGGAGATCGCCGCCGCGGTGGACGCCGGCGTGCACCGCTGGCACGTCGAGAGCGAGCAGGAGCTGCACCGGCTCGCAGCCGTCCTCGCTGAGCGGCCGGGGGCGGTCGTGGACGTGCTGCTGCGGGTCAACCTGCCGGTGGCCACCGACGCCCTCGACGCGGTGCCGCTCGCGATGGGCGGGCGCCCCACACCGTTCGGGCTCGACCCGGACCGGGCCGAGGAGTGCGTCCGGCTGCTCACCGGCGACGACCCGACCGGAACGGCAGGAGCAGCGGGGCCGCTCGGACGGGAGCCCTGGCGGCGGCTGCGGCTGCGCGGGGTACACGCCCACCTGGCCAGCGGGCTGGAGGCGACGGAGCAGTTGGCGGTCGCCGAGCAGATCGTCAGCTGGTCCGCTGAACTGGCCGAGCGGCACGGCTTCCCGCTCACGGAGGTCAACATCGGCGGTGGGATGGCCGTGGACTACGCGGACCCGGCGCGGCGCTTCGACTGGACGGCCTTCGGCGAGGGCCTGGCCAAGCTGCTCGACGCCCGCCCCGGGCTCACCCTGCGGATCGAGCCGGGGCGGGCGCTGACCGCCTACTGCGGCTGGTACGCGACGGAGGTGCTGGACGTGAAACGGAGCCACGGCGAGGACTTCGCGGTGGTCCGCGGTGGCACCCACCACCTGCGCACCCCCGCCACCCGCGGCCACTCCCAGCCCTTCGAGGTGCTCCCGGTGGATGCCTGGCCGCACCCGTGGCCACGCCCCGGCGTCACCACCGGCCGGGCCACCCTGGCCGGGCAGCTCTGCACCCCGAAGGACGTCCTCGCCCGGGCCGCGGGCGCGGCGGACGGACTGCGGGCGGCGGACCGCGTGCTGTTCGCGATGGCGGGCGCGTACGCGTGGAACATCTCGCACCACGAGTTCCTGATGCACCCCCGCCCGGGGTTCCACTACCTGGGCGGGTGAGGTCGCCCGGGTGGCGGCGTGCGGCTAGCGGCGAACGGGCCGCTGCGAACAGTGGACGGACGGCAGCAACAGATAACAGATTTCAAAATCCGTTATCTGTCGTCTGAAATCTGTTCGCTGTCATCTGTCGTCTGTCGTCTGTTATCTGTCACCTGTCAGCTGTTCGCCGACCCTGTCCGCCGCCGCCCCCTCCACCCGCTCATGGGAGAGTGGTAGGCAGCGAAGGGAGCGCGAACGTGCTGATGGACAAGGTGGCGGAAATACTCGCCGAGGCGTCGGCCGAGGTGGTCGAGCCGCGCTTCCGGGCGCTGGCGGCCGGCGAGGTGATGGAGAAGGCGCCCGGCGAGATCGTGACGGTCGCCGACCGCGAGGCCGAGGTCATCATCACCCGCCGCCTTCGCGAGCTGCTTCCCGTCCCGGTGGTCGGCGAGGAGGCCGTCGCCGCCGACCCGGAGCTCGCCCTGGCCATCCGCGACGAGTCCGCCGTCTGGCTGGTCGACCCGGTGGACGGCACCTCCAACTTCGTCGCCGGCCGCCCCGACTACGCCGTGATGTGCTCCCTCGTCCGCACCGGCCGGACCGTCGCCTCGTGGATCTGGCAGCCCGCCACCGCCACCGCGTACCGCGCCGAACTGGGCGCCGGCGCCTGGCGCGACGGCGTCCGCCTGACCCGCCCGCCGGCACCGACCGACCCCGCCGAGCTGTCCGGCGTCCTGAAGAGCCGCTTCCTCGACCCGGACCGCCGCCGCCGGCTCGACGCCAACAGCTCGGCCTTCGGCAACACCTCCCCCGGCCGGAGCGCCGCCGGGGTGGAGTACCCCGAGGTCGCCGAGGGCCGGTGCGACTTCATCCTCTACTGGCGCACCCTCCCCTGGGACCACGCCCCCGGCTCCCTGCTGGTCACCGAGGCCGGCGGTGTCTCCGCCCGGCTGGACGGCACCCCCTACCGCCCCGAGGCCCCGGGCTGCGAGGACGGCCTGCTGGTCGCCGCCGACCCACACACCTGGGAACTCACCCGGCGCGTCCTCCTCGCCGACTGACTCCTCACCGGCTGCCCCGTTCACCGACTGCCC
>NZ_JAFLNG010000332.1 GCF_017427025.1 Streptomyces sp. FH025 | reverse complement strand
CGATGTTCAACGTTCAACATGATTGCGGGTAGCGTCGGACCTGCCCCTCCCCACAGCGGGGCACTGCCCGGAGCCACCCCCCAGTGGCTCCGGGCCGATCAAGGAGGAAACACCATGAACAAGTCCGTCGCACGCCGGGCCGCCGCCACGGCCGCCGTACTCGCCGCCACACTCGGTGGGCTGCTGCTCACCGGCACCAGCGCCTCGGCCGCCCCCGTCCAGGCCGCCCACCACACCACCGCCCTCTCCGTGTCCCCCGCCGCCTTCCAGGCCCCGGGCCGTCTGGGCGAGGGCCTCGAGCGCCACGGCAGTGGCCACGAGAGCCGCTGGGACGGCCACCGCTCCTGGGAGCGCCAGGGCGGCTTCTGGTACAGCGACGACCACGGCCACCGTTACCGCTACGACGGCCACCGCTTCTACCAGTGGAGCAACGGCTGGCAGATCATCCAGATCATCGACGTCTACGGGTTCAACCCGCACGTCTTCCGCTGACCCGCGACGGCCCGGGGCCAGAACAGCCGGCCTCCCGCCGGCACACCACACGGCCCCCGGCCGCGCTTCCCACACCGACACCCGGCCGGACACCGCCGTCCGGCCGGGCGCCGGCCCCACAGCCAAGAAGATCCGGCGCCCACGGCCGCAGAGAGCCGGCCCCACCGCCACAGAGAGCCGGCGCCCACGGCCAGAGAGAGCCGGCGCCCGCCGCCCGGGGGGGGGTACGCACCCACACAGAAAGTCACGCCGTGAACGACTGTGCAGATCAGATGCTCGACATGGCACTCCTGCTCCCCTCAGGAGAGCCGGTCACCGTGCCCGCCCTGCTGTCCTACCGCACCCACGACCCGCTCGCGGTACGCATCGTCTTCCACACCCCCACCGCCGGCCACGTCCCCTGGGTCTTCGCCCGCGACCTGCTGGCCCAAGGCCTGCACCGGCCCAGCGGCCACGGCGACGTCCAGATCTGGCCGACCGAAGCCGGCCACGAGAAGGTACTGAACCTCGCCCTCACCTCACCCCAGGGCACCGCCTAGCTCCAAGCCCCACTGCCCCCGATCGCCCGCTGGCTCGAACACACCCACCACCTGATACCCGCCGGCCGGGAAACCCACGGACACGACCTCGACGCCGAACTCGCGCGCCTGCTACCCGGCACGGCCTGACACCCCAGCCACCCGGCCGGCCCCGGCACAGGCCGCCCCCAGCACGCGGAGCAGGAAAGGGAGCAGGAGCAGACAGATGAGTTTCTCGGCCATCACGGCGAGCACGGCCGCCATCATCCAACGCCGCCACGCACCGAGCCGCACCTTCTCCACCCTCACCGCCGTGGCCGGAGGCCTCCCTTGCGTTACGACAGCCCGCTCGAAGCCGTCGGCAACACCCCGCTGGTCCGCCTGCCGCGGCTGTCCGCCGCCGTTCCCGGCAACACCGAGGGCCTGGTGACGCTCTGGGCCAAGCTGGAGGACCGCAACCCCACCGGCTCCATCAAGGACCGCCCGGCGCTGCACATGATCGAGCGCGCCGAGGCCGAGGGCCGGCTCACCCCCGGCTGCACCATCCTGGAGCCCACCAGCGGAAACACCGGCATCTCGCTCGCCATGGCCGCCAAGCTCAAGGGCTACCGGATGGTCTGCGTGATGCCCGAGAACACCAGCGAGGAACGGCGCGAGCTGCTCCGCATGTGGGGCGCCGAGATCATCTCCTCCCCGGCCGCCGGCGGCTCCAACACCGCCGTCCGGATCGCCAAGGAGATCGCCGCCGAGCACCCCGACTGGGTCATGCTCTACCAGTACGGCAACCCCGACAACGCGGGCGCCCACTACGCCACCACCGGCCCCGAGATCCTCGCCGACCTGCCGACCGTCACCCACTTCGTGGCCGGCCTCGGCACCACCGGCACCCTGATGGGCGTCGGCCGCTTCCTGCGCGAGAAGGTCCCCGGCGTGAAGATCGTCGCCGCCGAACCGCGCTACGACGACCTGGTGTACGGGCTGCGCAACCTCGACGAGGGCTTCGTCCCCGAGCTGTACGACGCCGAGGTGCTCACCACCCGCTTCTCGGTCGGCTCCGCGGACGCCGTCCGCCGCACCCGCGAACTCCTCCAGCAGGAGGGCATCTTCGCGGGCGTCTCGACCGGCGCCATCCTGCACGCCGCGATCGGCGTCGGCCGCAAGGCGGCGGCCGCCGGGGAGCGCGCGGACGTCGTCTTCGTGGTCGCCGACGGCGGCTGGAAGTACCTGTCCACCGGCATCTACACCGCCGAGACCACCGAGGCGGCGGTCGAGGCGCTGCAGGGCCAGCTCTGGGCGTAGGGGCAGGCCCTAGTCCAGGACCTTCTGGGCCCGGGCCCAGACCTGCCGGTCCACCGCTCCGGCCCGGCGGCGGAAGGCGGACAGCGGCACCTCGCGCAGTTCGTCGGTCTCCAGCCAGCTGGCCCGGCCCTGCCGGTCGCCCACCGAACCGGGCGGCAGCGCCAGCACGCCCGGGCGCCCGGCGTGGTGCTTGCTGGTGATCTTCGCGACGGTGGCGGTCCGGCCGCGCACCCGCAGCACCAGGCACGGCCGGTCCTTGGCGCCGGGGCCGTCCTCGAACGGGACCTCCGCCCACCAGATCTCCTGCGGCTCCGGGCGGACAGAGGTGCCCGGGCGCGCGGCGGGGCGGACCCCGGTGCCCGGGCCCCGCCGCAGCCGCGCCACCACGACGGCGGCCAGCAGGGCGACGCCCACCGCGGCCAGGGCCAGCCAGATGCCCGTCGTACCGCTCATCCCGCCCGTCCCGTCCGCGCGTTCATGCCGCCCGTGCCGTTCAAGCCGCTCATGCCGCTCATACCGTTCAAGCCGTTCAAGCCGTTCACGCGGCGAACCGTACCGGTCCGGCGGCGGACGCGACCACCGAGGGGCCGATCGATTGTCCGGGTACTGCTCCCGGTTCGTCACGGAATCGCCACGGAGCCCGTCCGTCGCGGACGCCCGGGTGGCGCCCGGAAAGGCTGCCTCACGAACGTCCGCCCCCGTCCCCCGGAGGTGCTCCCGTGAGTGGCGACGAGCTCTGGTCGTACACCGAGATCGCCCGGCACATCAACGTCCGGCCCGACACCGTCCGCAACTACCGCCGGCACGGGCTGCTGCCCGACCCGGACGTGATCAACGGCAGCGGACACCCCCGCTGGTACCCGGGCACCATCCGCGTCTGGGTCCGCAACCGCCCCCGGTACCGCTGATCCGGGGCCCCCGCCCCGGTCCGCGCGGTCTGGGTGATTCCAGCCACAGCCCGGCACGGGGGCGGGGGCAAAGTGCCGTTCCGCCCTTACCCTCGACACACCAACGCAGTGCTACTGGCCGGTTCACCGGCCCGGCCTGCCGTTTTCCATGCTGTTTTCCATGTCGTTTTCCAGCAGCAGCCAGGACGTGTCGGGGCGGAGGGGCTCGGATGAAACTGACCGTGGTGGGGTGCTCGGGGAGCTTCCCGTCCGCCGACTCGCCGTGCTCCAGCTACCTGGTCGAGGCCGACGGCTTCCGCGTGGTGCTCGACCTCGGCAACGGCGCGCTCGGGGCGCTGCAGAAGTACACCGGCCTCTACGACGTCGACGCCGTCCTGCTCAGCCACCTGCACGCGGACCACTGCGTCGACCTCTGCGCCTACTGGGTCGCCCGCAACTACCGCGTCGAGGGCTGCCCCGACCTCCTCCCGGTGTACGGACCGACGGGCACCGCCGAGCGGCTCGCCCGGGCGTACGACATGCCGGAGAACCCGGGGATGAAGGAGGTGTTCGAGTTCCGCACCCTCACCCCCGGCGCCTTCGAGCTCGGCCCGTTCCGGATCTCCGTCGCCCAGGTCAACCACCCGGTCGACGCCTTCGCCTTCCGGCTGGAGCACGGCGGCCGCTCGCTGGTCTACTCCGGCGACACCGGCGAGAGCCCCGAGCTGGTGGAACTCGCCCGGGACACCGACCTGTTCCTCTGCGAGGCCGCCTACCAGGACGGCCGCGACACCTTCCGGTCCGTCCACCTCAACGGCCGGGAGGCGGGCGAGCACGCCGCCGCGGCCCGGGCCCGCCGTCTGGTCCTCACCCACATCCCGCCGTGGACGGACGCCGAGCGCAACCGCCGCGACGCCGCCGACGCGTACTCCGGCCCGGTCGAGCTGGCCCGGGCCGGCGCGGTGTACGAGATCTGAGCAGCGCGTACCCGCGTACGAGGTTCTGACGCGGTGTACGGGGTCTGAGGCGCCCGGCGGGACTTTCCGGGATCCCCGAAAAACATTTCGGAACCACCTGCAACCTCCCCGGCCCCCGCACGTCCATACCAGTGAGCGGCGGGAAAGCCGCTCCGGCCGGTCGGCCCGTCGGGAGCGACCGCGATCACACCACACTCACCAGGCTCGCTTCGTGCTGCCCGGAACGCGGCCGCGCCGCTCCGGAGCGGAAATCCAGGGGGACTCCCATGCGTCAGACCAACCGTGCCCTGCGCCGTGCCCGCCGCCTCGTTCCGGCGGTCGTGCTCAGCGCCGCGCTGGTCACCGGCGGTGCCGTGAGCACCGCTCCGGCCTTCGCCGCCGACGGGCCGCTGAGCCTCACAGTCCACGCCCCGGCCCTCATCGGCGGCGCGGGCGAGCCGGTGGAGTTCACCGACACCATCGGCAACCCGGGGGACCACGACCTGACCGTCACGCTGGAGTTCTCGATCGAGAGCGTCCTCGGCACGCCTCCGGACGCCCTGAGCCTCTCCTACATCAACGAGCGCGGTGTCTGGGAGCGCGTGCCGCTGACCCGCACCGACGGCCCCGAGCGGGTGGTCCACTCGGGCGTCTCCGGAAAGATCGTCGTTCCGCCGCGCGGGACGGACCTCCGGCTGTCCCTCGGCGCGCCCATGGGCACGCCGCACCACGGGGCCACCAACGGCTGGGTTGGCCCGGACATCACCCTCCGTACCAGCGTGAAGGGTTGGGGCCAGGGCAACCCGGTCGAGCACCCGGTCACCGACACCCACAAGGTCAAGGTGGGGTCGATCTCCAACGGCCTGGTCGGGGTGCCGGCCACCGCGGTCGCGGGCGGCGCGCCGATCGAGTTCGACGCGGTGCTCAAGAACCCGACGCCCTCCGTCTACAGCAACCTCAGCAACCTGCTGTTCACCGACCGGCACGCCAAGGTCGAGGTCCGCGGGCACGACGGCACCTGGCGGGTCCTGCCGCCGGTCGTCTCCGCGGCGGAGGAACCGGCGGGCTTCTACCTGGACGGCCACTACTCCACGGCCGCTGCCGACAGCACGGAGACCCGGCGGGTCCGGGTCAGCTACCCCGTCGACACCCAGCCCGGCACGATGGAGCTGAACCCCTGCGTGCTCGTCAACGAGTGGGAGGGGGAGCCCTTCTGGGGCACCACCATGTGCTCGACCGGCGCCAAGGTGCAGGTCGTCGCCCCCGCCGCGCCGAAGCCCACCGCCACGCCGGAGCCGACGACCACCTCCGGCACGGAGGGGCAGCCCGGCACCGAGGGGCAGCCCGGCACCGAGGAGACCCCGACGGCGCCGTCCGGCTCGAAGCCCGAGCCGCAGCCCAAGCCGAAGCCGGCCGGTGACGTCACCGAGGCCCCCGCCGCGCCCGCGCCGACGGCCACCGCCTCTCCCGCGGCCGTCGTGCCCGCGCCGGCGGCCGACGGTGGAGCGCCCGCCGGGCAGCCGGTGGACGGCCACCTGGCCTCCACCGGCGCGGACGGCGACCGGAGCGGGCTGATCGTGGGCGTCGCCGCGCTGCTGCTCGGCGCCGGCGTCGCGGCGATCGGCTTGATCCGGCGCCGCCGCACCAACTGACGGCCGCACCAACCGGCCGCCGCTGCCCGGACGGCGCCTACCGCCGACCGGGCACCGGCAGGCCGAGGTGGTCGCGCAGGGTCGGGCCGGTGTAGTCGGTGCGGAACACCCCGCGTTCCTGGAGCAGCGGGACGACACGGTCGACGAACTCGTCCAGGCCGCCCGGGGTGAGGTGGGGGACGAGGATGAAGCCGTCGGCCGCGTCGTTCTGCACGAAGTGGTCGATCAGCCCGGCGACGGTGGCGGGGGAGCCGATGAAGGACTGCCGGCCGGTCACCTCGATGACCAGTTCGCGGCTGGTCAGGTTCTTCTCGGCGGCCACCGCCCGCCACCGCTCGGCGACGGCCACCGGGTCGCTGAACCGGACCCGGCCCTGGATCAGCGCGCTGTCAGGGTCGGGATCGACGGTCGGCAGTGGCCCGTCCGGGTCGTGGTCGGACAGGTCGATGCCCCAGACCTGCTCCAGGTAGTGGATCGCGGTCTGCGGCCCGACCTGGGCCCGGCGGACCTCGGTGGCGCGCTCCTCCGCCTCGGCGTCGGTGTCGCCGAGGACGAAGGTGGCGCCGGGCATGATCTTCAGCTCGTCCGGCTTGCGGCCGTAGGCGGCCAGTCGGCGCTTGACGTCGGCGTGGAAGGCCTGGCCGTCGGTGAGGGTGGAGTGCCGGCTGAAGATGACGTCGGCGGTGGCCGCGGCGAACTCGCGGCCCTCGTCGGAGTCGCCGGCCTGGATGACCACCGGGTGGCCCTGGGGCGGGCGCGGCAGCGAGAGTCGCCCCTCGACCTCGAACTGCGGGCCGGCGTGGCGCACCTCTGCGTCCCCGGCGTCCCAGAACTCCCTTGCCAGTTCGACGAATTCGGCGGCCCGGGTGTAGCGGTCGGCGCGGTTCAGGTAGCCGCCGCGGCGGAAGTTCTCGCCGGTGAAGGCGTCCGAGGAGGTGACCACGTTCCAGGCGGCGCGGCCGCCGGAGAGGTGGTCCAGGGTGGCGAAGCGGCGGGCGAGTTCGTACGGCTCGTTGAAGGTGGCGTTGACGGTCGCGGCCAGGCCGAGGTGTTCGGTGACGGCGGCCAGCGCGTTCAGCACGGTGATCGACTCGGGGCGGCCGACCACGTCCAGGTCGTGGATGCGGCCGTTGGTCTCGCGCAGCCGCAGGCCCTCGGCGAGGAAGAAGAAGTCGAACTTCCCGCGCTCGGCGGTCTGTGCGAGGTGGCGGAAGGAGTCGAACTCGATGTGGCTTCCGGAGGCCGGGTCGCTCCACACCGTGGTGTTGTTGACGCCGGGGAAGTGCGCGGCGAGGTGGATCTGCTTGAGCGGACGGTCCGTCATCGGGTCACCTCGGCGAGGGCGGGGGAGTCGGCGTGGGCGGCGGTGCCGGCGGTGTTCGCGGGCGGCGCGGTGTAGCGGTTGGCCGGGCGGGCCAGGCCGAGGTGGTCGCGCAGGGTGCGGCCGGCGTAGCCGGTGCGCAGCAGCCCGGTGACGCGCAGGGCCGGTGCGATCCGCTCGGCGAGCGCGGCGAGGTCACGCTCGGGTTCGGCGGGAACCAGGTGGAAGCCGTCGACGCCGGTGCCGGCCTCGGCGAGTTCGGCGCGCAGGCGCTCCTCGGCGGCGCGGTCGGGCAGGGCGGCGTCGATCCGGGCGAGGATCCGCAGCAGTTCGCCGGAGCGCAGCCGCAGTTCGGTGGCGGCGGTCAGCCGGGCGGCCCGGTCGGGGGCGTCGAGCAGGACGACGTCGGCGTACCGGATCGCGGTGGCGACCCGGGCGCGCCCGCCGGGGGAGGCGTCCGGGGCGAGGTCGGCGGCGGCCACCGGGACGACGACCACCGGGCGGCCCTGGGGCGGGCGCGGGGTGATGGACGGGCCGCGGACGGAGAAGTACCGGCCCTCGAAGTCGATGTAGTGCAGCTTGTCGCGGTCGATGAACCGGCCGGTGGCGGTGTCGCGGATCTCGGCGTCGTCCTCCCAGCTGTCCCAGAGCCGGGCGGCGACCTCGGCGGCGTCGGCCGCCTCGGCCCACAGCGAGTCCTCGGGGGCGACCGGGCGGCGGCCGAAGGCCCTCGCCTCGGCCTCCGTGGTGGAGACGCCGACCAACCAGCCGGCCCGGCCCTCGCTGACCCAGTCCAGGGTGTTGAGCGAGATCGAGGTGTGGAAGGGCTCGGTGTGGGTGGTGGTGACGGTCGGCACCAGCCCGACCCGCTCGGTCAGCGGGGCGATCCGGGCCAGGGTGGCGAGCGCGTCGGGGCGGTGCGGTTCGGCGGTGAAGGAGTCGTCGAGGGTGACGAAGTCCAGGCCGGCCCGTTCGGCGAGGCGGGCGAGGCCGGTGTAGTGCCCGGCGTCGAGGCGGCCGGGGCTGTCGATGGCGGCGGAGAGGTGCAACTGGCGGGGCATGGCGAGCCTGACTTTCCTCATGCGGATGCGGGCGGGCACCGGCGGGGCCCGTACGGGTGTC
>NZ_JAFLNG010000331.1 GCF_017427025.1 Streptomyces sp. FH025 | reverse complement strand
GGGCGAGGGCCGTCACGACCCCCACGGCCAGCGGGACGGTCACGCCGCGAGCATTCCGCACAGTTTCTCCGTTGTCCGAGCGTCAGTTCGATCATCAGAACACTGTGATCGATGGCTCTCGGGACGGGATTGGTTGCCACGGTGACCGTGGAGGTTGAGTGCAGGAAGTCGGACGGGCCGACTTCCTGTGTTCCTCTCGGTGAGTCGGGCTTCGAAAATCGGCTGGTCGGTGGCGGACGGTGTGAGCCAGACTCCGTGGCCATGGACGACGTGATCGCGCGGTGGATCGGCGAGCTCGACGCGGATTCGAGCGGGGTGGCCATGGACGCCCAGTACGCGCTGATCGCCGAAGGGCCGGAGGTGCTGGACGAGTTGGTGGCGGCAGTGCCTCACCTGGGTACGTACGGGCAGCTCTGCGCCCTCGAGGTCTTCACCGCGCTGAAGGATCCGAGGCCGGGGGACGTGCTGATCGATCTGGTGGACAGCGAGGCCGCCACCGTTCGTCAATGGGCGGCCGAAGCCCTGGCCGACCTGGAGATCCGGCGCGCCGTGCCGGCCATTCGGCGAGCCTATGAGGCGTTCCGGCGGCGGGGTGAGGCTCCCGACGACAGCGAGGGAGAGGGGCTTCGCTGGGCGCTGACGGATCTCGGGGCCCGTGAGCCCGTGATCCCGCCCCGGGCCGCCGCGCTGCGGGCCTCGCTGGAGGACGTGGGGTCGGCATGGCCGACGGCTCACCTGGCCGAAGTCATCGAGGACCTCGCCGCTCACGATCAGGCGGTGCTCTACTTCCAGGTGTGGCGGGTCGAGCAGGGCAAGGGGGTCTTCTGGCAGCGCGGTCCGGGCATCGACTGGGACGTCGACCGCCGGTCGCCATGGGCCCGGATCGTGGCCGACTGCCGGGACTGGGCCCTTCTGGCGGCCGAGGCGACGGACAAGGCTCCCGGGCTGGTGGCGACGATCAGTTGGATCGACGCTTCTGATCTGTGATGGCGCCCGGCCCGGTGCCGGCGGCAGGCGTCAGCCGTCCTCGGATGCCGCTCGGGCGAGGGTGTCCGCCACCGTCGTGCAGGCGAGGCGGGCCACGGACCGTAGTTCGGCGTCCGAGGCGCCGCCACGGCTCAGGACGGCCAGCGACTGGTTGACGGCGACGACGAACGTGGCCAGTTCGTCGAGGGTGCCGGCGTCGGCCGGGGAGCCCGCCAGGGCCGCGCGGACGCGTTGGCGTTGTAGGTCGAGCAGGCCGCGCACCTGGGTGCCGTTCTCCGCGCTCAGTGTCAGTGACTGCGCGGTGGACTGGGCGATGAGGCACCCCGTGGGGACCGACGGGTCGGCGATGCGGTCCAGGACGACCTCGAAGAACGTCTCGATCGCGCGCACCGGATCGCCGGAGTGCGAGGTGAGTGCCAGCTCGAACCGCGCGCCGTAGATCGAGGCGTAGCGGTCGAGGCACCGGCCGAACAGGGCCTCCTTGTTGCCGAAGGCGCCGTAGAGGGAGCCTCGGCCGAGACCGGTGGCGGAGGTGAGGGCGTCGAGCGAGGCGTCCGCGTACCCGCGCTGCCAGAACACCCGCATGGCCTGGTCCAGGGCCGCGTCGACGTCGAACTGCTTCCGGCCGGACACCGCGTGCACCTCCCGTTTCACACACTTGGTGATGAGCCTACCCGCATCTTGGACCGATCGGTCTCATCATCTTTGACTGATCGATCCAAGATGGCTAGCGTGGCGGCCAGTGGTTCCCTAATCGGAAGGCCGCGCGATGACCCACCCGCCCATGCCCGAAGGCCCCGGCTCCGTCTCCCAGGCACCGAACCTCCCGGCCGGATTCACCGACACCTTCACCAGCCGGTACGTCGACACCGGCGAGCTGCGCCTGCACGCCGTCACCGGAGGTGAAGGGCCCGCGCTGTTGCTGCTGGCCGGCTGGCCCCAGACCTGGTACGCCTGGCGCCTGTTGATGCCCGCGCTGGCCCGGGACTTCCAGGTCGTCGCGGTCGATCCGCGTGGGGTCGGGCTGTCGGAGAAGCCTTCGGGCGGGTACGACACCGGCACGCTCGCCCGCGACATGGTGGCGCTGATGGACGCGCTCGGGCACCGGCGGTTCGCCATGGTCGGGCACGATGTCGGGATGTGGACCGGCTACGCCCTGGCTGCGGACCACCCCGACCGGCTCGACCGCCTGGCCGTCGCCGAGGCGGCCATCCCGGGGCTTTCGCCGTCGCCGCCCCTCTTCGGCAGCGGGGAGGTCAACGACCGTCTGTGGCACTTCGCCTTCAACCGACTCGACGGCATGAACGAGCAGTTGGTCCGGGGGCGGGAACACCTGTACTTCGGCCACCAGTTCGCGACGAAGGCGGCGAAGGCCCTGCCTGAGTATGCCGTTCGGCACTACGTCGAGACCCTGGCCGCCGACCCGGAGGCCCTGCGGGCCAGCTTCGAGTTCTACCGCGCGCTCGATACGACCATCGCGCAGAACGAGGAGCGGAGGGTTTGGAGGCTGTCCCTGCCCGTTCTGGCGATCGGGGGAGCGGAGAACCTGGGGGCAGCGGTCGGCGCGACGATGAGGCTTGCCGCCGAGGACGTGGAGAGCGTCGTCCTCCCCGGCTGCGGTCACTACCCCGCCGAGGAGGCCCCGGAGGCGATGCTGTCGGCGCTGACCGCGTTCCTGGCACGTTGAAACCCCCGGGGGCGGCCCGGGGGTAACTGCCTTGTGCCGGTGGCTAGTCGGGTGTGCGGTGGCGTCGGAAGGCTTCGGCGGCGGCGCGGGTGTAGAAGCGCCGGATCCGGTCGCAGGAGCCGGGGGCGCGGAGGTATTCGTGGCGTTCGCGGTCCCACAGGCCCCAGCATTCCAGGAGGAGGAAGTGGGGGCTGCGGGAGTCGATCAGGCGGACCTCGAAGCCGGCGGGGTCGGTGGTCATCGCGCGGGCTCCGGGGCCGGGCTGTTTCTGCGGACCCAGGCCTGGGCCCGGGCGTGCGAGTAGAAACGCAAGGGTTCCTCGGCGGGCGGCAGGGCCTTCACGGGGCGGCCGGTGGTGCGGTCGAGGACGATCCAGGCCGGGTGGGCGCCGTCGGCGGGGGCGATGGTGTAGCGGATGGTCATCGCGGCGTCGCCACCTGGATGAAGGCGGAGGCCTTCTCCACGTGTTCGGCGAACTCGTTGAACTCGCCGTCGATCGGGGAGATCGTGCACTTGCTGGGGACGAGGATCGCACCGGCCCGGTTGTCCCGCAGGCGCTGGAGGGCGGCCTGGAGCATGGGCCGGTGCTCGGGCCCCTTGGTGGTGGCCTCGTCGTCGACGACGATCAGGCTGACGGCCCAGTTGAAGGCCTTGGCGTAGGACTCGCAGAGGTTCAACTCGCGCTCGGGGAAGGCGTGGCTGTTCCTGGCCAGGTACAGGACGACCTGGAAGGGGGTGGTGGGGGTCATGGGTGTCTCCATGGTTGCGCAGTGCGCCCGGCTTCTCACCGGGTGTAGCCATGGTGCCCTGCGTGCGGTTACGATCTCCAGGTCGCAACTTTCACGGTTGTGCCGAGTGAAAGTCAGGGAGAAGCCATGGAGCTCTTCGAGGATGACTCATCATCATCTCCGGCCGTCCGCTTCGGAAATGAGCTTCGCAGATTGCGGCGTTCCAGGCGCTGGTCCCAGGCGGAACTCGGCAGGCGGATGGGCTATAGCCATGGCCTGGTCTCGTACGTCGAACGGGCTAAGAAGCCTGTCACCCTTAAATTCGCGGTGGCGGCAGACCGGGTGTTCGACACGGGCGGTGTCTTCAAGGAGCTGTGGCGCCGGATCTCGAACGCCAGCCTGCTGGAGGGATTCGCCGAGTTCGTGGACGCGGAGGCGCGTTGCAGGAAGCTGCGGACCTTCCATTTGGGGGTGATGCCTGGTCTGTTGCAGACCCTGGACTATGCCGCTGCCCTGGAAGCGGGGAACGTCCGCCGTGGCAGCATCACTCAGGCCCAGGCCGATGGGCGAGTTGACTTCCTGGCCGGACGGCAGAGGATCCTGGAGAAGGATTCGCCGCCCGTCATCCATGCCGTGCTTGACGAGAGTTGCCTGCTTCGCACTGTGGGCGGCTCGGAGGTCATGCGCGCACAGTTGGATCATCTGCTGGCGCTGGCCGAGTGTCCGAACATCACCATCCAGGTGGCGCCGTTCCGCCTGGGCGAGCAGCGGCCGTTCCTCTTGCCGGTGGTGCTGTTGACGCTTCCCGACAGGTCCGTGGTGGGCTATGCGGAAGCACATTCGCGAGGCCATCTGGAACGGGGGCGCGAGAGCGTTGCGGGCTGGGAAGAGGACTACGATCACCTGAAGGTGGAGTCGTTGGACACGGCGGCTTCGCTCGCGATGATCCGCGCTGTTCGGAAGGAACTTCAATGACGACCCATGACCTGGCCGGCGCTCGGTGGGTGAAGAGTCGCTACAGCGGCAACGGTGGCGAGTGCGTCGAGGTGGCTCCGGGATTCCCGGGTGTGATGCCCGTCCGTGACTCGAAGGACCCGGAGGGGCCGGCGCTCGTCTTCTCGGCTGAGGCGTGGACGTCCTTCGTCGCCGCTACCGCCGCCGGCGAGTTCGGCGGCATCTGATCCCGACCTGTCCGACGGGCCCCTGGACCGCCCGGTCCGGGGGCTCGTCGCATGTGTCGATGGGTGGAGGGCGGGATCCCGTGCGTGATACTGGCTCCACCTTGGCCACTTCACGGCCTTTCCGGTCTCGACCTGCCGCACAGGAGTGCACGCCGATGAACCTGGGTCTCACCGACAAAGTCGCCGTCGTCACCGGTGCCAGCAAAGGCATCGGCCTGGCCATCGCCGAAACGCTCGGTCGCGAAGGCGCCCGCGTCGTCGCCGGCAGCCGTACCCAAACCCCCGAACTCGCCGCACTGGCAGCGAAGTACGGCGTTACCTTCGTGCCCGTCGACCTGGGTGACGCGGGCGGCCCCGACCAGTTGATCCGGGCCGCCGCCGAGCGTCACGGCCGGATCGACGTGCTGGTCAACAACGTCGGCGTCGCCAGCCCCCGCCCCAGCTTCCTGGACGTCGACGATGCCGAGTGGCAGCGCATCTTCGATCTGACCTTCTTCAGCGCGGTTCGCACGAGCCGCGCCGCGCTGCCCCATCTACTCGCGGGCGACGGCGGAGCGATCGTCAACATCAGCTCCATCAACGCGCGTTTGCCCTTTCCCACGGTGGTCGACTACTCAGCGGCCAAGGCCGCCCTGAGCAATCTGACCAAAGCCTTGTCGGAGGAGTTCGCCCCACGGGGCGTGCGCGTCAACGCGATCGCCCCCGGACCGGTCCGCACCCCGTTCTGGACCGACCCCGGCGGCTTCGCCGATGCCACGGCAGTCGGCACCGGCAAAAGCGCCCAGGAGACCCTCGACGTGGTCGTGCCCCAGCAGATGGGCATCTCCACCGGGCGGATCACCGAACCCCAGGAGGTGGCCGAACTCTCCGCCTTCCTGGCCTCCCCTCGCGCCGCCAACATCACCGGTGCGGAATTCGTCATCGACGGCGGCCAGATCAAGACCACGTGACCCCTGCCCCACTCCCATCTCACGGAAGGTGAGGTTCATGACCGATCTCAACCTGACCACCGCCCGCTGGGTGAAGAGTCGCTACAGCGGCAATGGCGGTAACTGCGTTGAGGTGGCTCCGGGATTTCCCGGTGTGATGCCCGTCCGTGACTCGAAGGACCCCGAGGGGCCGGCGCTCGTCTTCTCGGCCGAGGCGTGGACGTCCTTCGTCGCCGCAACCGCCGCCGGCGAGTTCGGCGGCATCTGATCCCGACCTGTCCGACGAGCCCCTGGACCGCCCGGTCCGGGGGCTCGTCGCATGTGTCGATGGGTGGAGGGCGAGACCAAGGCCGCGAAATATACGGTTGCGCGGCTGCTGGCAAGGGGTTTAGAACGGCGCTGTCGCCCAAGACGAGTCGTTGGGGAGAAACACCGATCGATGACCACGCTCTCACTGCCCTTCCGTACCGAACGGCTCCTCCTGCGTCCCTTCACGCCGGATGACATCGACGACCTGTACGCGTACCAGAGCCTCCCCGAAGTCGCCCGCTACCTCTACCGGCCGCCACTCACCCGTGAGCAGTGCGCGCAGATCCTGACGCGGCGCGCGGCCGGCACGGCGTGGGCCGAGGACGGTGACAGCGTGGTCGTCGCCGTCTGCCCTGCCAGTGAGGCGAAGGTCGTCGGCGAGGTCGTCCTGAAGCTCGCGAGCGCTCAGGCGCGCCAGGCCGAGATCGGCTGGGGCTTCAACCCGGCATACGGCGGCCGGGGTTACGCGACCGAGGCGGCGCGTGCGACCGCCGAGCTGGCCTTCGCCGAGTTGGGCGTCCACCGGCTCTTCGCCCGCCTCGACGTGCTCAACACCGGGTCGGCGCGGGTGTGCGAGCGCCTCGGCATGCGCCGGGAGGCGCACCTCGTCGAGAACGACCTCGACGGCGAGCGCTGGGGCAGCGAATACGTCTACGCGACGCTCGCCCGGGAGTGGAAGGCCTCCGTCGCCGCGACTGCCGCAGGCGAGCTCGGCGACGCCTGATCCTCGACCTGTACGACGCGCCCCCGGACACGGCGTCCGGGGGCGCGTCACGGGGGAGGTACCCCCCGCCTCTGCGGCTCGGAGAACGCTCAGTCGAGACAGAACTCGTTGCCCTCGATGTCCAGCATCGGGATGCACGCGTCGTTGCCGTCATAGAGGGTCTGCACGTGCACCGCGCCGAGCGGGACCAGGCGTGCGCATTCGGCCTCAAGCGCGGCGAGGCGCTCCTCGCCGGGCGCACCGTACCAACGGGCTACCCGGTCGCGCCGCCCGATTTCCCGGACGAACCAGGAGACCGACGCGACCCCGGCGGTGGGATCCGCTCAGGCCGTGGTGGGGTCCGCCGCCTCGGCGCCGTCGGTCGCCGAGGCGGCCTCCGGAGCAGGGACGGCGCGCAGCCGGGCGGCGGGCGGGGCGGGGATGAGGGCGGCGACGGCGGCCGCGATCAGGGCGACGCCGAAGCCGATCACCAGGCCCGCCTTGAAGCCGCCCTCCGAGGGCAGGGTGTGGCCGCCCAGGGTGACGGTCATCTGCGACAGCACCACGCCGACCACGGCGGCTGACACCGAAGTGCCGAGCGAGCGCATCAGGGTGTTGAAGCTGTTCGCCGAGGCCGTCGCGGAGAGCGGCACCGCGCTCATGATCAGCGCGGGCATCGCGCCGTAGGCCAGGCCCACACCGCCGTTGGAGACGATCGCCGCGACCAGCACGCCCCAGGTGGAGCCCATCAGGGGCAGTGCCAGCCCGTACCCGACGGCGATCGTCAGCGCCCCGACGACGAGGGTGAACTTCGGTCCGCGCGCGGCCGACAGCTTGCCGCCCAACGGGGAGACCACCATCATCATCAGGCCGCCGGGCGCCATCCACAGCCCCATCGCCAGCATCGACTGCCCCAGGCCGTAGCCGGTGGCCGTCGGCAGCTGGAGCAGTTGCGGCATGATCAGCGCCTGGGCGTACATGCCGAAGCCGACCAGGACGGACGCGAGGTTGGTCAGCAGCACGCGCGGGCGGGCCGTGACCCGCAGGTCCACCAGCGGGTCGGTGACGCGCAGCTCCCAGCGGGCCCAGAGCATCAGGACGGCGGCGGAGGCGGTGAACAGGCCGAGGGTGCGGGTGCTGCCCCAGCCCCAGTCACCGCCCTTGGAGACGGGCAGCAGCAGGCAGACCAGGCCGACGCTCAGGCCGATCGCGCCGACGAAGTCGAAGCGTCCACCGACCGCGCGGCGGGTGCTCGGGACGGGGACGACGGTCCAGAGCATGCCGATGATGACGACGGTCAGCGCGGCGGTACCCCAGAACATCACGCGCCAGCTGGCGTAGTCGGCGACGGCGGCCGCGATCGGCAGGCCGAGGCCGCCGCCGATGCCCATCGAGGCGCTGACCAGCGCGATCGCCGAGCCGAGCCGCTCGGGCGGCAGGACGTCGCGCAGCAGGCTGATGCCGAGCGGCACCAGGCCCATGCCCATGCCCTGCAGCGCTCGGCCGATGATCATCGGCACCACGGAGTCGGCCGTCGCGCACAGCACGGAGCCGAGCAGCAGCGGGACGCAGGAGGCGATGAGCATCGGCCGCTTGCCCAGCAGGTCGCCGAGGCGGCCGCTGATCGGGACGAAGACGGCGGCGGAGAGCAGGGTCGCGGTGATGACCCAGGAGGCGTTGGACGAGGAGGTGTGCAGCAGCTGGGGCAGCTGGCTGATCAGTGGGGTGACCAGGGTCTGCATGATCGCGGCGA
>NZ_JAFLNG010000330.1 GCF_017427025.1 Streptomyces sp. FH025 | reverse complement strand
TACGCCCGCGCCGCGCCCGCCTCTCCCGCCCCCTGGACCGCCTCAAGGCCGTCTCCCTGCCACTGACCGCCGCCACCTGCTGGCTGCTCGCCCTGCGCACCGGCGAATGGGGCCACCTCCCGGGCATCCTGTGCGCCCTCGGCGCCGGCCTGGTGGTCGCCACGGCCGCCGAATCCGCCCGCCGCTGGCCCACCCTGCCGACCGCCCGGGGCCGGCACCCGTGGCTGCGCGCCGTCACCTTCGCCCTGCCCGCACTGCCACTTGCCGTACTGCTCTGCACGACGGCGCTGATCACCATCGCCCTGCCCTGAACGGCACGACCGCCCTGCCCTGAACGGCACGACGCGCAGGGCCCGACGGTTCGGGGCGGACCCGGCCCAACCGGGCCGTCGGCCGAACACCCACGCGCACCGGCTGGCCTTGGAGCCCCTGTCGCGGAAGAGGTCGCACCGCTGACGACCGGGCCGGCACGGGGACTCCCGCGCCGGCCCGCTGGTCGCGGGTCAGGACGCCGTCCAGGCCGCCTCCGCCGGGCCGCCCGCGTCCGAGGGGTGCGGCCGTGTCACCGCCGGGGCGCGGCGTAGGCGCGCAGGAAGGCCCGGACGCCGGCGACGACGATCTCCTCGGCCTCCGCCCGGTCCAGCGGGTACGCGCCCCAGTACGAACGCTGGGTGACCTCCGTCGCCGTCAGCAGCACGAAGTGCGCGGCCGCCCGCCCCGGGTCCGGTGCCTCCAGCCACCCGTCCTCGGCCAGTTCCCCGAAGCGCTGCCCCAGGGCGGCGGACACCCGGCGCGGTCCGGCCTCCTGCCAGGCGTCCAGGGCGGCCTTCGGCAGGTGCCGGGCCTCGGCGTTGATCTGGCGCACCAGCCCGAAGTGGTCGGCGAACTCGGTCAGCGGGGCCACCCAGGCCAGGGCGAACGCGGTGAGGTCCGCCTCCGGGTCGGTGACCTTCCCGAGCCGGCGCTCGATGATGTCCAGCTGGGCGTCGGCGACCTGCGCCGCGCTCTCGCGGACGACGGTCTGGAAGAGCAGTTCCTTGCCCGTGAAGTGGTTGTAGATGGTGCGGGTGGACACCCCGGCCTCCGCCGCGATGGCGTCGATGCTGGCGCGGGTGTAGCCGTCCCGGCCGAAGACCGTGCGGGCGGCCCGGGTGATGGCCTGGCGCTTCTCGGCCAGCCCCCGGCGGGGCCGGTCCGTCGTTTCCTGTCGGCTGGTCATGGAATCTCCCTCACTGCCGCTCCTCGAAAAAGTTGCAGCCACCGTTGTACTTGTTGCCATACACGTTGTACTTTACCTGACGTGCCGTCCGAACGGGCGGTGACAGAGCAGCAGCACACCCCTGGAGACAGCCATGTCCGAGACCCCGCTCCGCCTCGCCGTCATCATCGCCAGCACCCGGCAGGGCCGCTTCGCGCCCACCGTCGCCGACTGGTTCGTCCGCACCGCCGGGCAGCGCGCGGACCTCGACATCGACGTCGTCGACCTGGCCGAGCACCCGCTGGCCCACGTGGGCGAGGAGCCCACCGCCGAGCAGGCCGAGCGGCACGCGGCCCTCACGCCCCGGCTGGCCGCCGCCGACGCCTTCGTGGTGATCACCCCGGAGTACAACCACAGCTTCCCGGCCGCCCTCAAGAACGCCATCGACCTGCACGGCGCCGAGTGGCGGGCCAAGCCGGTCGGCTTCGTCTCCTACGGCGGTCTCGGCGGCGGGCTGCGCGCGGTCGAGCAGCTCCGGCTGGTCTTCGCCGAGCTGCACGCCGTCACCGTCCGCGACACCGTCAGCTTCCACAACGTCTGGGGCCTCTTCGGCGAGGACGGCGAGCCGGTCGACCCGACCGTCCAGAACGGCGCCGCCAAGGGCATGCTCGACCAGCTCACCTGGTGGGCGCACGCGCTCCGGGACGCCCGCACCGCCCGCCCGTACGGCGTCTGAACCGCGGCCGGGGGGAACGAAGATGAGCACCGCCACCCGGCCGGCCACGGCCGGGACGACAGCCACCGCGGCTGCGGCCGCGCCCGGCCCGCGCACCGCGGCCGTCGCCGCCGTCGTGGCCCTCGGCTCGCTGATGACCGTCCTCGACACCACGATCGTCAACGTCGCCCTCAACCGCCTCGCCGCGGACTTCGGCGCCCCGCTGGCCACCATCCAGTGGGTCACCACCGGCTACACCCTGGCGCTCGCCACCGTCACGCCGGTCACCGCCTGGGCGATCGGACGGTTCGGCACCCGCCGCCTCTACCTGACCGCGCTCACCCTGTTCGTGCTCGGCTCGGCACTGGCCGGCGCCGCCTGGGACGCCCCCTCGCTGATCGCCTTCCGCGTCCTCCAGGGCCTGGGCGGCGGCATGGTGATGCCGGTCGGGATGACCGTCCTGGTCCGCGCCTCCGACCCGGCCCGCACCGGCCGCACCATGAGCGTGCTCGGCATCCCCGTCCTGATCGGCCCCCTGGCCGGGCCGGTACTCGGCGGCTGGCTGGTCGACGAGGCATCCTGGCGCTGGGTCTTCCTGATCAACCTGCCGCTCGGCGCGCTCGCCCTCCTCCTCGCCGCCCGGCTGCTGCCCCGCGACGGAGGCGGCGCCCGCCGCCGGCTGGACCTGCCCGGCCTGCTGATGCTCTCCCCGGGCCTGGCCGCGCTGATCTACGGGCTGGGCGCCGAGCGCGGACACCCCGCCGCGGCCGCCGGCCTGCTGCCCACCCTGGCCGGCGCGGCCCTGGTCACCGGCTTCGTCGTCCGGGCCCTGACCACGAGGCAACCGCTGATCGACCTGCGGCTGCTGGCCAAACGCGCCTTCGCCGCTCCCGCCGCCACCATCGCCCTGTTCGGCTGCGGCTACTTCGGCTCGATGCTGCTGCTCCCGCTCTACTACCAGCTGGTGCGCGGCCAGAGCGCCACCGACGTCGGCCTGCTCGGCATCCCGCAGGCCCTCGCCACCGGCATCACCATGCAACTCTCCGGCCGGCTGTCCGACCGCTTCGCCCCCGGCCGGATCGTGGTCACCGGCACCGTCCTGGCCGCCGCCGGCTTCCTCGGCTTCACCCTCCAGGTCGCCGCCGACACCCCCTACCCCCACCTGATCGCCGCCCTGGTGGTGATGGGGACGGGCGTCGGCATGACGCTGATGCCGGCCATGGCGGCCGCCACCCGCAGCGTCGCCCCGGCCGAGGTCCCGGCCGCCACCACCCTGGTCACCATCGTCCAGCAGGTCTCCGGCTCGGTCGGCACCGCCCTGATGTTCCTCCTGCTCACCGGGGCGATGGCCGACCGGCTGCCGGCCACGGCCACCGGCGGGCTGGCCACCGTGCAGACCCTGGACGGCGCCGCGCGGGCCGCACTCGCCCCCCACCTCGCGCACGCCTTCCAGGACACCTACGGCTGGGCCGTCGCCCTGCTCACCCTCGCCCTGCTGCCCGCCCTGCTGCTCTCCCGCCGGACCCCGGGCAACGCCAAGCCACGCCGAACACCCACCCCCTGACCCGGCGAAAGGCCACCACTCCTCACCGAGCCGCCCCCGCCCGTACGCTGATCCCGCTACCGGCGGGGGCCGGCCCATCCGGCCGGCCCGCAACCAGGGACGGGCGGCGGACGAGCGCCCAGATACCGATCTGCCGAGGAGTCGGCCCGCCCGGAGACGAGGAGTTCCTGTGCGCCACGGTCGCCCGGGCGCCGGGCACTCCAGGACCTGCCCGCCTACACCCCTCACCTGAAGGGCACGATCGAGCAGCTGAACGACGCGGTGGAGGAGACGCCGCTGGTCTCGATGCCCGGCTACACCCGCCGCCCCCGCCCTGTCGGAGCCAAGGGCCCGGCGTGGGGGAGGAGCTGCTGCCGTTGGCCTGGGAGGCTGACCCGGCACCGGTCGAGGACGTCCCACCCGGCACCTCGGTTCGGCGTACCCGGCCGACCAGGCCGGCGGGCTGTGAGGTCTGCTTCTCGTCAGCCCAGCGATGCGCTCGCCGCACGCAGTTCGTCCAGGGCCGCCAGGGTGTACCCGGCGAGCTCGTTCTCGGCGCCACGGTCGTCCTCGGCCCATTCGGCGTACCCCCGTTTGAAGGCGAGGACGCCCAGCTCGCCCGCGAGAGCCGCAGTCGGATCGGGTACGCCGCGGGCGACCAGAGCGGTTGTCATCGCGGCCGCGAGACTGACGGTCTTGAGGGTGTCACGCTCTTGAAGCTCGGTGCTGGCGGCGACGGCCGCCTTCAGGCGGGGGGCGAGTTCGCGACTCCCGGGGCCCATCGCGGTCGAGGCGCGCTCGAGACCGGCGGCGACCGCCTCAAGCGGGCTGGCGTCACCGGGTGCGTCGGCGATCCCCTCGGCCAGCAGCCGGCTCAGCGTCTCCTGCCCGGCGACCAGCAGCTCGCGCTTGTCGGGGAAGTGCCGGAAGAAGGTGCTCTTGGTGACCCCGGCGCGCTCGGCGATCTGCGCGACCGTCGTGGCGTCGTACCCCTGCTCCGTGAACAGGTCGACTGCGGCCACGACGAGGCGTTCACGCGCGCCTGGTTCCCATCTACCCATGGGTTCAGCATAGGTGATGGGACTCTTGTCCCGTCACCCTGCTAGAGTGACGGGACAAGAGTCCCATCACTTGGGGGAGGGTTTTCATGCGCGTCTTCGTCACCGGTGGCACCGGTCTGATCGGTTCCGCCGTCGTCGCCGAACTCCTCGGCAACGGCCACACCGTCCTCGCGCTCGCCCGCTCCGAGGCCTCCGCACAGGCCGCCGGGGCGGCCGGCGCCGAGCCGCTGCGGGGAGGCCTCGCCGATCTGGACGTCCTGCGCTCCGGCGCCGCCCAGGCCGACGGGGTGATCCACCTGGCCTTCGGTAACGACTTCAGCAGCCCCGAGGCCCTCGCCCGGAACGTCGCCGAGGAGACCGCCGCCCTCACCACCCTCGGCGAGGAACTCGTCGGCAGCGGCCGCCCCCTGGTCACCGTCTCGGGCACGCCCTGGGTGCCGGGCCGTGCCTCCACCGAGGCCGACCCGGTGCCGACCGACGGGCCGGTCGGCGGCCGCGGTCGCACGGTCACGGCGGTCCTGGGCCTGGCCTCGCGCGGGGTCCGGAGCACGTCCGTACGCATGCCGCGCACGGTTCACAACGAGGGAGCGGGCGGGTTCGCCGGTCTGCTGACCGACATCGCACGCCGGAGCGGGATCTCCGGCTACCCCGGCGACGGCACACAGCGCTGGCCCGCCGTCCACGCGCTCGACGCGGCCGTTCTCCTCCGGCTCGCCCTGGAGCGGGCGCAGGCCGGTACCGCCTGGCACGCCGTGGCCGACGAGGGGGACGAGGTACGCGACATCGCGGCCGTCATCGGCCGACGGCTGGGCCTGCCGGTCGAGTCGGTGCCGGAGGAGACCTACGGCCCGCTCGGCCCGATCTTCAAGGCCGACCAGCCCGCGTCCAGCACCCGCACCCGGCAGGCGCTCGGCTGGGAGCCGAAGCACCCCGGCCTCCTGGAGGACCTGGAGAACATCCAGCCCTGATCGGCGACCGACGATCGGAGCGGACCCGCCGCCGGCGCTCACCTCGGCAGCGGAAGACCCCCACCTGCGTCACTCGCGACCGACCGTCTCGCCGCAGCGACATCTCGTACCCGCACCACCCGCGCCACTGCGGCGATCCACGTCCACAACAAGCAGGAGGTTCCACCATGGTGGCAGTTGTCTTCGGCGCCCGCGGAAACGTCGGTCGTCATGTGACCGACGGCCTGCTGGCCGCCGGCGAGCAGGTCAGAGCGGTCAGCAGGATCCCGGCCGCGGGCTCGACGCCCGGGTGCGAAGCAGTCGTCGCCGACCTGGAGCGTCCCGAGACGCTGCCCGCGGTGCTCGACGGCGCCGACAAGGTGTTCCTGTACGGAATGCTCGACCCCCAGAGGCCCTACGACATCGAGAAGGTCGCCGCGGCGGCCGCAGCCGCGGGGATCCGGCGGGTGGTTCTGCTCTCGTCGGTGTCGGTCGCCCTGGACCTTGACGCCGACCACCCGGTCGCCCGCCTGAACCGCACGATCGAGCAGGCCATCCAACGCTCCGGCATGGACTGGACGTTCCTCAGGCCGGGGACATTCGCGACCAACACCCGCACCTGGTGGGCCGAATCGATCCGCACCGACAACGTCGTCCGCCTTCCCTACCCGCTCGCGCAGTCGGCACCGGTGCACGAGAAGGACATCGCGGCGCTGGCGGTGACCGCCCTGACCGAACCGGGCCACTCGCACCAGGCCTACACCATCTACGGGGCCGAGTCCCTGACCCTGCAACGCCAGGTCGAGCACATCGGCGAGGCCATCGGCCGCCACATCCGGGTCGAACGCATCTCCGACGAGCAGGCTCGCGCGGACGTCGCCAGCACCATGCATCCGGTGGTGGCCGAGGCGATCGTGAGCCAGTGGGCCGCCGCCGACGACGCCGTGGCCGTGACCTCCGTCATCGCCGAGAAGATCACCGGCGCTCCGGCACACACCTACGCCCAGTGGGCCGCCGACCACGCCGACGACTTCCGCTGAACTCGTCGCGCCGACCGGCCATACGGGGCCCGGCCTGCTCGGCACTCCGGTTTCCCCCGCCCCAGCCACAGCGGTGGAACGCACAGCGGCGCACCCACCGCCCATGACCCCCGATCAGGTGGCTGCCCGGCCCGGCCGGTGACCCGCGATGCCGCGGCGAGCTCTCCGGACGGCCTTCGTCGTCGAGTCGATCCCGGAGAACCCGGTGTGCTTTCGCCCCGTGTTCGCGGCCGCCTTGACCGTCACCGCCGCCCTGCCGCCCTGCCGCCCTGCCACCCGCCGTCCCGGCCTACGCCGCCGGAGCCGGCGAGCCCGAGTCGGCGTCGATGGCCGACTGGCCGCCCAACTCCCGTACGGCCCCGGCCGATTCGCGCAGCCGGGGCCCTGAGCGTTTCAGGCCGCCGCCGCCAACTGCCCGTTCAACGCGGTCCGCAGCCACTCGTGCGCACCGCCGAGGGTGGGCTCGTCGTCCGCCGTGAGCTCGCCGGCGAGCTCCCAGTAGCGGGCGATCACCGGATCGTCGGCGACGGTGAGCATGATCCGCAGCCGCCGGCGGAACGCCGGGGTGTCCCGGGAGGAGCGGGACGCGGCGTGGGCGGCGACGAAGCTGTCGAGCGCGGCGCCGTCGTACGGGTCCCGCCCGGCGCGCAGCTCCGCCGAGGCGAGGCCGTACGCCTCGGCGAGGCCCCGGTAGAGCACGGTGGGCCGGTACTCGCCGTCGGCGCGGGCGAGTTCGTTCGGGCTGGCGGTCCTGCCGGTGGGGGAGTGGCTGCCGCCGGAGCAGTCGCGGTCGGCGAGCGCGTGCAGCCGGGCGAAGGCCAGCACCTGGGCGGGCGCCGGGTCGGCGGGAGGCTGCGGGACGGCGGCGTCGACGATCGCGGTGACCAGCTCGGCGGGCATCCGGGGCGGCAGCGCGCGGCGCCAGAACCGGGCCAGCGCGGTGGTGTCGGGCGGGGTGGACAGCCCGCCGATCAGGGTGAGCCGGTCGGCGCGCTCCTCGGGCGGGCAGCCGCGCAGCAGCCGCAGGGCGGCCTCGCGCCAGCGCAGGGCGGTGAGCCGGGAGCCGAGGTCGCTCAACTGCCGGGCCACCGCGTCCTCCAGGGCGTCCCCGAGCACCTCGTCCTGCTCCAGCAGCCGGCCGACCTCCCGGACGGGCAGGTCGAGCGTGCGCAGGGACCGGATCAGTCGCAGCCGGTCGAGCGCCTCGGGCCCGTACCGCCGGTGGCCGCCGGAGCTGCGGCCGGCTTCGGGCAGCAGACCGCGGTCGGAGTAGAAGCGGACGGTCTTGACGGTGACGCCCGCGCGCTCCGCGAGTTCACCGATGTTCAACAGAACGGCTGGCGGCACGGCTTGAATCTCCCTCAGGGGGAGTTCCTACGGTACCCGCGTGCCCGGCCGGACGGGGGTCGGGCGGGCGATCACCCATGTCGTAGGAGGCAATCATGACCGCATTTGTGCTGATATCGGGCCACTTCACCCGCGCCTGGATCTGGCGGGACGTGAGCGCCCGCCTCCGGGAGACGGGCGCCGAGGTGTACGAGGCGGACCTCGCCGCCGAGGCCGGCGCCGGGCTGGAGACGCACATCGAGGACGTCCTGCGCCTGATCGACGCGGCGAACGACCCCGAGCTCGTCCTGGTCGGCCACGACTACGGCATCCACCCGCTGCTCGGCGCCGCCGACCGGCGGGCGGAGCGGATCACCCGGATCGTCCACCTGGACGCCGGCCTGGTGAAGGACGGCGACCGGGCCGTCCAGCTGGTGCCGGACCAGACGG
>NZ_JAFLNG010000033.1 GCF_017427025.1 Streptomyces sp. FH025 | reverse complement strand
GACGGCGGGACGGCGGCGAGCTCGCGCTCGGGTCCCCGCAGCAGCGGAACCTGCTGCTCTCACTGCTGCCGAGGGCCGACCACCCCGTGTCGACCGGTCGGCTCGTCGACGACCTGTGGGGCGCGGAGCCGCCCGCCAGGGCGACGGCGGTGGTCCGGACGTACGCCCACCGCCCGCGCCGCGCCCTCGGGAGCGCCGCGCCGGCCTCCGTCGGCGGGGGGCTACCTGCTCACCGTGGACCGCGGCGGGCGGAACACCCACCGCCGCGAGCAACTCGTCGGCGAGGCGAGGGAGCTCCGCGCCGCCGCCACGCTCCGCTCGGCGTCTGCCGGCCGGTCCGCTAGAGGGCGAGCTTCGCCCAACGGCTCGCCCCGGAGGCGGACTTGGAACCGGAGGCGGACTCGGGGGCCGTCAGCGGGTCGTGCCCCGGCGTCGCACGCCCGGCGGGAATTGCCAGACAGGCCTTAGTCAGACCACGGGCGCGAGTTCGGCGGCCAGCCGACGCAGCTCGGGCCCGTAGTCCGGGTTGGCGAGGGCGGCGGCGAACTGGGCGCGCAGATAGGCGGCGGGGTTGCCGGTGTCGTACCAGGTGCCGTCGATGACCTGGCCGTAGACGGCGCGGCGGGCGGCGTAGGCGTTGATGGCGTCGGTCAGGTAGACCTCGTCCTCGGGCTTCTCGTGCCAGCGGCGGGTGAGTTCGCGCAGTTCGTCGACGATGCCGGGGGTGATGACGTACCCGCCGATGGCGGCGTACGCGGAGGGCGCGTCGACCGGCTTCGGCTTCTCGACCAGGCCGGTGATCCGCAGCGAGCCGCCGCCGAGGTCCTCCTTCACCAGCGGGACGCCGTAGCGGTAGGAGTCCTCGGGCGCCATCGGCATCAGTGCCAGCACCGGCGCGTTGGTCTGCTCGTACGCCCTGATCAGCTGCTGCGCGCGGGGCACCTCGGCGACGAACACGTCGTCCGGCCACAGCACCAGGCAGGGCTCGTCGCCGAAGTGCCGGGCGGCGTTGAGCACCGGTGTGCCGTTGCCGTACGGGCCGTGCTGGTACAGGTAGCTGATGTGCCCCTTGCGGGACAGCTCCCCCACCTCCTCGACGGCGTCCGCGAAGGCCTCCTTGCCGTCCCGGCACAGCTGGTCGACCAGCACCGGGTTGGGCCGGAAGTGCTCCTGGATCAGGCCCTTGTCGCCGTTGACGACGATGGTGATGTCGGTGATGCCGCTCTCGATCAGCTCGCGGACGGTGTGCTCGATCACCGGCTTGTCGCCGACCGGCAGCATCTCCTTCGGCGTGGCCTTGGTCAGCGGGAGGAGGCGGGAGCCGAGCCCGGCGGCGGGGATGACGGCTCGACGGATGGTCCTGGGGGCCATGTGATGCTCTCTCATCTCAACGGTGCTGCGCCGCAGTTGGACGGCGCGGCGACGACGCTACCAAGGTTCGCGGAGCGATCACCCGCCGTGTGATCGCACACCGGGTGAACACTCGTCGCACAGCCGCACCGCCCCCGGCCCGCCAACCGGCCGGTTGGACGGTTCGTATGCTGGGCCCATGGCATGGGACACCGCGAAGACCAAGAGGCTGCTGCTCGACGCGGCCGTGGACGAGTTCGCCGCGCACGGGCCCGAGGGGGCCCGGATCGACCGGATCGCCGCCGCGGCCGGGGTCAACAAGGAGCGGATCTACCCCTACTTCGGGGGCAAGCGGCAGCTGTTCGAAGCGGTGGTCGAGCGCGAGCTGGAGCGGTTGGCCGGTGCGGTGCCGCTGGAGGGGGTGGAGCTGCCGGAGTACGCGGGCCGGGTGTTCGACTACCACCTCGCGCATCCGCACCTACTGCGGCTCTTGCAGTGGGAGGCGCTGTCCGGGGAGGCCGGCGGCCCGGTCGCGGGCGAGGAGCGGCGGTCCGCGTACTACGCGGAGAAGGTCGCCGCCGTCGCCCGGGCGCGTACGGCGGCCTCGGATCCGGCCCTGCCGCCGGGGGAGCTGCTGTACGCCGTCGTGGCGCTGGCCGGCTGGCAGTTCGCGGTGCCGCAGCTGGCCCGAATGATCCTCGGCGGGGCGGCCGAGAGCGGGGCAGCCGAGAGCGGGACGACCGACAGCGGGGCGGCCGGCAGCAGGACGGCCACCGAGGATCCGGCCGGCGGCGATCCGGCCGCCCGGCGGGAGGCGGTCGTGGAGCTGGTGCGCCGCCTGGTCCGCTGACCCTGCGCCGCTCGCGAAGAGGCCCACATTCCCAACTGGCTGGTTGGAGATGTGGGCCTCTTCGCGCTAGCCTCCAACTCGTCAGTTGGAAATTCTCCGGACCAGGAGCCCCCATGACGAACACCTCCGCACGCCCCGACGCCGCCCTCGTCCTGATCGAGTTCCAGCGCGAGTGGCTCGACCCCGAGCACGGCCGCCTCAACCACCTCGTGGAGGACCGCGACCTGCTCGACACCGCCGTACGCGGCGCGGCCACCGCGCTGGCCGCCGCCCGCGCCCACGGCGTCCCGGTCGTCCACGTCCCGCTGGTGCTCACCCCCGGCGCGCCCGAGCTGGCGGGCTGGACCCCGGCACGGCTCGGGCTGCGCGCGGCGATCCCCCGGGCCGGGACCTGGATCGAGGGCAGCGCCGGCACCGAGTTCGCCGAGGACTTCCGCCCCGCCCCCGGCGAGCCGGTGGTCCGCGGCCGGGCCGGGGCCAGCGCCTTCGCCGGCTTCTCCGACCTCGACCTGATCCTGCGCCGCCTCGGCGTCACCGACCTCTACCTGGCGGGCTTCGCCACCCATGTGTGCGTCGAGTCGACGCTGCGCGAGGCGCACGACCGCGGCTACACCGCCCATGTCGTCCACGACGCCTGCGCGGCGTTCACCCGCGCCCAGCAGGAGCACGTCCGCGAGCACGTGGTGCACCACTTCGGCGCCGAGACCGACGCCGCCGCCTTCGCCGCGTCCCTGGCGGGCAACGCGGGTTGACGACGCCCGGGCCGTCAGGAGTGCGCCGTCTCCCGTACGGCCTCCGGTTCGGGCCGCCTCGCCGGGCGCAGGGCCAGGGTGAGCACGGCCAGCCCGGCGAAGAGCAGCGCGGCGATCAGTCCGGTGAGGTGCACCCCGGCCGTGAACGCCGCCCGCGCGGTGCGCAGCAGCTCGGCACCCTGCTCGGCGGGCAGGTGCCGGGCGGCCTCGACCGCGCCGGCCAGCGAGTCGGAGCCGCCGCCCGTCCGGTCGCGGTAGACGGCGGCGGCCACCGTGCCGAGCAGCGCGAAGCCGAGCGTGCCGCCGAAGTAGTTGCCGGTCACGGCGGCGACCGGTGCGACGGCGGAGAACGCGTGGGAGATTGCCCTCGGAGGGATGTCAAGACATCGGCACCGGCTCCGACCGACGGTCGAAGGGCCCGACCGGGGCCCGCACACGAGGAGGAGTACACGATGAAGTTCCTGATCGGCCTGCACATCAACCCGGCCGTGCTGGACGCGCTGACGGACGAGGAGAAGGCCGCGATCGGCGCCGAGCACGGCCGGTTCATCGAGGAGCTGAAGTCCTCCGGTGAGCTGATCATCACCCAGGCTCTGGTGGATCCGTCGCAGGCCGCCGTGGTGACCGTGCGCAACGGCCAGCCGGCCGTGACCGACGGCCCGTTCCTGGAGGCCAAGGAGTTCCTGGGCGGCTTCTACCTCATCGACTGCGAGGACCGGGAGCGGGCGATCGAGCTCGCGGCACGGATCCCGGACGCCGCGATCGAGGGCCTGGGCGTCGAGGTGCGCCAGGTGATGTTCTCCGACGGACACTTGGACGCATGACAGCGACAGCACCGGAGTTCGAGGACCTGCTGCGTGGCCTCACGCCGCAGGTCCTCGGCACGTTGGTACGACGGTACGGCCGGTTCGAGGGGTGCGAGGACGCCGTGCAGGAGGCCGTCCTCGCCGCGGCCGTGCAGTGGCCCCGGGACGGCCTGCCGGACAACCCCCGCGGCTGGCTGACGACCGTCGCCTCCCGTCGGCTGGTCGACCAGATCCGCAGCGACCACGCCCGCCGCGAGCGCGAGTCGGCGACGACGGCCGCCGACGTGCTGCCCGAGGGCGTCCCGGACACCGACGACACCCTGCTGCTGCTGTTCCTGTGCTGCCACCCGGCGCTGACCGCCACCTCCCAGACCGCCCTCACCCTGCGTGCGGTCGGGGGCCTCACCACGGCCGAGATCGCCCGCGCCTTCCTGGTGCCGGAGGCCACCATGGCGGCCCGGATCAGCCGGGCCAAGCAGCGGATCCGGGCGGCCGGCAGCGCGTTCGCCCTCCCCGAGGGTGCGGAGCGCGGGGAGCGGCTGCGGGTCGTCCTGCACGTGCTCTACCTGATCTTCAACGAGGGCTACACGGCCTCCTCCGGCAGTGAGCTGGACCGCTCCGACCTCGCCCGCGAGGCGATCCGGCTGGCCCGGACGGTGCACGCCCAGCTCCCCGAGGACGGCGAGGTGACCGGCCTGCTGGCGCTGATGCTGCTCACCCACGCCCGCCGTGCGGCCCGGACCACGGAGGCGGGTGACCTGGTGCCCCTGGCCGAGCAGGACCGCACCGCCTGGGACGGCGCGCTGCTCGCCGAGGGCACCGAGCTGGCCAAGGCCGCCCTGGCCGCTCCCGCGCTGGGCCCGTACCAGTTGCAGGCTTCCATCGCCGCCACCCACGCCGACGCCACCACGGCCGAGGAGACCGACTGGGCGCAGGTTCACGCCCTCTACCTGATCCTGGAGCGGATCGCGCCCAACCCGATGGTCACCCTCAACCGCGCCATCGCCCTCGCCGAGGTGGCCGGCCCGGAGGCCGGTCTCGACCTGCTCACCGGCCTGGACGAGGACCGGCGGATGGCCGGGCACCACCGCCTGCTCTCCGTCCGCGCCCACCTGCTGGAGCGCACCGGCGACACCACCGGGGCGTACGACCACTACCTGCGCGCCGCCAGGGCCACCGCGAGCCTCGCCGAGCAGCGCCACCTCCGGGCCCGCGCGGCCCGGCTGCGGCCTTAGGCAGGCACCCCGAGCGCCGTCCGGTACCACGGCGCCGCCTCCGCGAGCCGGGCCAGCGGGCCGGGGCCGGGCGGGCAGGCGGCGAGGCGCCAGATCTCCTCGCTGCGGTACCAGTGGTCGCGGGCGACCATGGCGAACTGGCGCTCGGAGACCCGCCCGGGGGTGGCCGCCAGCAGACGGCGGCACTCGTCCCAGGGCAGCGCCGGGCCGTCGGGGGCGGGCAGCAGACCGAGGGCGGCCAGGGCGTCGAGCAGATCGCCGCTGCGGACCGGCTCGGGGTGGGAGGCGTGGTGGACGCCCGGCGCGGCGGTGTGCGCGTCCAGGGCGAGTGCGGTGATCAGCCGGGCCAGGTCGGCGCGGTCGACCACGGAGAGCCGGGGCCGGCCGCCCTCCCAGCGGCCCGGCACCCGGCGGGCCAGCTCGGCCAGGGCGGGCACCACCCAGCGGTCGCCCGGCCCGGTGACCAGGCCGGGGCGCAGCACCAGGGCGCCGGCCGCCAGGGCGTGGCGCTCGCCGAGCAGTCTGGTCCGGCTGGCCTCGGAGCAGGGCGCGCACGGCACGCCGTCCACGCCGATCCCGGCGTGCGGGCCCTCGCCGTACACGGCCGTGGTCGACAGGTGGACGATCCGGCGGATCCCGGCCCGGGTGGCGGCCGCCATCACGGCCGCCGTGCCCCGGTCGTTCACCGCCTCGCACTCCTCGGCCGGGCCGCCGACCCGGGAGGCCAGGTGGAGCAGGACCTCGGCGCCCGCGCAGAGCTCCTCCAGCGCCTCGGGGGCCGCCGGGTCGGCGAGGTCGCCGCGCACCGGGGTGAGGTCGCCGTCGTCGGCGGGCCGTGTCCGGCGCACCAGCGCCCGCACCCGTACGCCGCGTGCCGCGAGGGCCGTCAGTACGGCGGAGCCGATGAAGCCGCTCGCCCCGGTGAGCGCGACGGTGGTCCGTCCCGCGGGCCGCGGTGCCGCTGCCATGATCGCTCTTCCTCCCTGCCGACCGACCGGTCAGTTTAAGGCCTGACCGACACCCGTACGGAGGGGGCGGGGCACCGGCCGAGGTAAGGCCCACCTAGGCTGTGTGCCAAGCAAAACGGGCGAACCGGACCCTCACCAGGGGCCACGAGGACGGAAAGCAGGACCCGCCGATGGGCGACGGAATGTCAGGAATGCACCACCACGGAGGGATGGCCCAACTGGGCCCGTTCACCCTCTCCAACGTGTGGACCTGGTCCCCCGACTGGGTGTTCCTCCTCGGCAGCCTGGTCGCCCTGGGCCTGTACCTCGCGGGCGTGGTCCGGCTGTACCGGCGCGGCGACCGCTGGCCGGTCGGGCGGATCGTCGGCTGGGTGAGCGGCATCGCGAGCCTGCTGCTGGTCACCTGCTCCGGACTGAACGACTACGGCATGGTGCTGTTCAGCGCGCACATGATCCAGCACATGGTGCTGTCCATGCTGACGCCGATCCTGCTGCTGCTCGGCGCCCCGATCACGCTGTCGCTGCGCGCGCTGCGCCCGGCGGGCAAGGGCCGTCCGCGCGGGCCGCGCGAGCTGCTGGTGGCGCTGCTGCACAGCCGGTACGTCAAGGTGATCTCGCACCCGGCGTTCACCATCCCGATGTTCATCGCGAGCCTGTACGGGGTCTACTTCACCCCGCTGTTCGACTTCCTGATGCAGTACCGCCTCGGGCACATCTTCATGATGGTCCACTTCCTCTTCACCGGTCTGACCTTCTTCTGGCCGATCATGGGCGTGGACCCGGGCCCGCACCGCCCCGGCCATGTGATGCGGATCATCGAGCTCTTCATGGGGATGCCGTTCCACGCCTTCTTCGGCGTGGCGGTGATGATGGCCAGCCACCCGCTGGTCACCACCTTCACGGTCCAGGGCGCGCCACCCGGGACGGACCTGCTGGAGGACCAGAAGCTGGCCGGCGGCATCACCTGGGCGTTCGGTGAGATCCCGACGGCGATCGTGCTGATCGCGCTGGTCTACCAGTGGATGGGCTCCGAACAGCGGCAGGCGGCCCGCCGTGACCGCGCCGAGGAGCGCTCGGGCGACGCCGAGCTGGAGGCGTACAACGCCTACCTGGCCTCGCTGCACAAGCGCGACCGGCGCCCGGGTTCTCCCGCGGCTCCGGCAGCCCCGGCGGCTCCGGCGGCCGACGCCGGCTGAGCTCCCCCTCCGACGGAAGACCGAGAACCCCCGTTCCGCCTATGGAACGGGGGTTCTCGCCGTCTCCGGGCCCCTTCCGGAACGGTCGCTCCGTCGAACTCGTTCGAAGGTCATGTACGCCCTGTTCCTCGTCCCGGTGCTGCTCGTCGGGTACGTCCTGCTCTGGCTGCTCGGCTTCCTCGGCTGCGCGCTGGTCCAGCGCCACCGGCCGGTGCCCGCCGGGTCGGACTACCTGGTGGTCCTGGGCGCCGCGCTGGACGGCTGCGAGCCCGCGCCGGCGCTGGCGGCCCGGCTGGACGCGGCGCTGGAACGTTTCGCCGCCGAGCAGGCCTCCGGACATGCGCCGCTGGTGCTCGTGACCGGCGGCAAGGGCCCGCACGAGCGGTGCACCGAGGCCGCCGCGATGGCCCGCTACCTGATCGCCCGGGGCGTCCCCGCCGAGCGGATCCGGCGCGAGGAGCGGGCCGTGAACACCGTCGAGAACCTGCGCTTCAGCGCAGCCCTGATGGCCGCCGAGCACCCCGGCTACCGCTGCACGGTGGTCACCAGCGGCTTCCACTCCGTCCGCTCCGCCCTGGCCGCCCACCGGGCCGGCGTCCCCGGCCGGGTGCTCGGCGCGGACGGGCTGCTCGCGCACGGCCCGTACCAGCTGCTGCGCGAGGCGGTCGGCACCGCGCTCGCCCTGCCGCGCGCCAACGGCGCCGCCCTGCTGGTGCTGACCGGCACCGGGGTGGTGATCGGACTGGTCTGACCGGACCGTCCTGGACGACCCGGCCCGGCTGGGCCCCGCCCCCTGGGTGGTCGGCCTGGCGCTGCTGGTGGGCGTGCTGGGCCTGCTGCCGCTGCGGTACGACGTGGGGAGGCCCCCGGGTCCGCCACAGCGGACCCGGGGGCCTCCCGGTTGCTCAACTCGACGGCTGTCAGCCGAGGTTGGCGAGCGCCTCGTTGAAGGTCTTCGACGGGCGCATCACGGCCGCGGCCTTGGCCGGGTCCGGCTGGTAGTAGCCGCCGAGGTCGACCGCCGAACCCTGGACGGCGATCAGCTCGTCCACGATGGCCGTCTCCTGCTCGGTCAGCGTCTTGGCCAGGCCCTGGAACGCCTGGGCCAGCTCGGCGTCGGCGGTCTGCTTGGCCAGCTCCTGGGCCCAGTAGGTGGCCAGGTAGAAGTGGCTGCCGCGGTTGTCGATGCCACCGAGGCGGCGGCTCGGCGACTTGTCCTCGTTGAGGAAGGTGCCGGTGGCGCGGTCCAGGGTGTCGGCCAGCACCTGGGCGCGGGCGTTGCCGGTGCTGGTGGCCAGGTGCTCGAAGCTGGCGGCCAGCGCGAAGAACTCGCCCAGGCTGTCCCAGCGCAGGTAGTTCTCCTTGAGCAGCTGCTGGACGTGCTTCGGGGCGGAGCCGCCGGCGCCGGTCTCGAACAGGCCGCCGCCCGCCATCAGCGGGACGACCGACAGCATCTTGGCGCTGGTGCCCAGCTCCAGGATCGGGAACAGGTCGGTCAGGTAGTCACGCAGCACGTTGCCGGTCACCGAGATGGTGTTCTCGCCGCGGCGGATGCGCTCCAGCGAGAACTTGGTGGCCTCGACCGGGGACTTGATCTCGATCTGCAGACCGGTGGTGTCGTGCTGCGGCAGGTAGGTCTTGACCTTCTCGATCAGCACGGCGTCGTGGGCGCGGTCCTCGTCCAGCCAGAACACCGCCGGGTCGCCGGTGGCGCGGGCGCGGGTGACGGCCAGCTTGACCCAGTCCTGGATCGGCGCGTCCTTGGTCTGGCAGGCGCGGAAGATGTCGCCCGGCTGGACGGCCTGCTCCAGCACCACGTTGCCCTCGGTGTCGACCAGGCGGACGGTGCCGGCGGCCGCGATCTCGAAGGTCTTGTCGTGGGAGCCGTACTCCTCGGCCGCCTGGGCCATCAGGCCGACGTTCGGCACCGAGCCGATGGTGGCCGGGTCCAGGGCGCCGTTGGCGCGGCAGTCGTCGATGACGGCCTGGTACACGCCGGCGTAGCTGTGGTCCGGCAGCACCGCGAGGGTGTCGGCCTCCTGGCCGTCCGGGCCCCACATGTGGCCGGAGGTGCGGATCATGGCCGGCATCGAGGCGTCGACGATGACGTCGCTCGGCACGTGCAGGTTGGTGATGCCCTTGTCCGAGTCGACCATGGCCAGGGCGGGGCCCTCGGCCAGCTCGGCCTCGAAGGAGGCCTTGACCTCGGCGCCGTTCGCCAGCTTGTCGAGGCCGGCCAGGATGCCGCCGAGGCCGTTGTTCGGGTTCAGACCGGCGGCGGCCAGCGCCTCGCCGTACGCGGCGAAGGTCTTCGGGAAGAAGGCGCGCACGACGTGGCCGAAGATGATCGGGTCGGAGACCTTCATCATGGTGGCCTTGAGGTGCACCGAGAACAGCACGCCCTCGGCCTTGGCGCGGACGACCTGGGCGGCCAGGAACTCGTTCAGGGCGGCGGCGCGCATCACCGAGGCGTCGACGACCTCTCCGGCCAGCACCGGCACCTTCTCGCGCAGCACCGTGGTGGCACCGTCGGCGCCGACCAGCTCGATGCGCAGGGCGCCGTCGGCGCCGATCACCGCGGACTTCTCGGTGCTCGCGAAGTCGTTCTCGCCCATGGTGGCGACGTTGGTCTTGGACTCGGAGGTCCAGGCGCCCATGCGGTGCGGGTGGGTCTTGGCGTAGTTCTTGACCGACAGCGGGGCGCGGCGGTCCGAGTTGCCCTCGCGCAGGACCGGGTTGACGGCGCTGCCCTTGACCTTGTCGTAGCGGGCGCGGACGTCCTTGTCCTCGTCGGTCTGCGGGTCGTCCGGGTAGTCCGGCAGGGCGTAGCCCTGGGCCTGCAGCTCGGCGATGGCGGCCTTCAGCTGCGGCACGGAGGCCGAGATGTTCGGCAGCTTGATGATGTTGGCGCTCGGGGTCTTGGCGAGCTCGCCCAGCTCGGCCAGGGCGTCGCCGATCCGCTGGGCCTCGGTCAGACGCTCCGGGAAGCTGGCGATGATGCGCCCGGCCAGGGAGATGTCACGGGTCTCCACCCGCACACCCGCCGTCGAGGCGTACGCCTGGACCACCGGCAGGAACGAGTAGGTCGCCAGGGCCGGAGCCTCGTCGGTGTGCGTATAGATGATGGTCGAGTCAGTCATCGGTACTCCGCTTCACGTCTCCAACGTCTTGACGTCAAGATATCTCGTCCCGGGCCCGCATCTCCACCTCCCCCCGCCCGGGAGCGTGCGCCGGTCGGATCAGGGGGCGCGGTCCCGGCCGAGACGACGTCCGGGTCCACCGTGGTCCGCGGACGGACGGGAGGCAAGCGGAGCGCTCACCGGCCCGTCCGGATCGCACGGATCGCGCGCCTGCGGAACTGGTATAGGCCAATCGGGTGAGTCGGGCATCAGGGGTGCGTCAACGCGGCACCGCATTCGGTCAACGCTGCGTCAGGACCGGCGACGCCCGGCGCGAGCGGACCTAGCGTCGAGGGAGCAGTTCCGGCAGGCCCACCACCCCACTCGGGAGCATCCGCATGGCCCGCGTCGTCTGGCACGTTCCGGTCACCACCACCAGCACCGGAAGCACCACCGTCCTCCGCCTGTTCCGCTTGCGCGACGGCCGCCGGTGCGCGGTCGGGTTCTCCAGCCCCGAGGCCCTCACCGCCCTCCTGGGGCCGGACCAGGCCCACACCGAGCTCGGCGAGCCCGCCCTGCGCGGCCTCACCGCCCCGCTCGGCGTCGACACCCTGGTCCTCGACCCGCGGCTGGTCGCCCCGCCCGTCGCCGCCGTGTCCGCTCCGCTCGCCCCGGCCCCGACCGCACAGCTCCAGCACCGGTGACCGCCCCGCTCCAGCTCGTCCCGGGCGGCCTCGATCCGGAGCCCCTCCATCCCACTCGCGCACTCCGCCCCGGGCCGGCCCGGACCCTGCACGCGATCGCCCGGATCAGCCACGGGCCCGTCCCGCTCGACTTCGACCGCCTCGCGGCCGAGCACCCGGCCATCCAGAGCGGCCTCGCGCTCGCCGGGGACGCGGATCTGGAGCTCCGGCTCGCCTGCACCGGCCCGGAGGAACTGCGGGCGGTCACCGCCGCGCTGCACCGCGCGGGCGCGGCGCGGGTCCGGATCGACCTCGTCCTGCGCGCGCTGACCCCGGCGCCGGTCACCCTGCGGCCGGTTCCGTGAGCTGACGCCGACGCTAGGAGTCCTCCTCGCCGGGGCGCGGGTCCGGGTTGATCGCCTGCGCGTCGATGGGCTCGCCCCAGGCGTCCTCACCGACCGCGTCGACGCAGTAGCCACTGCCCTCGACGTGCCCGCCCGCGTCGCGGCACTGCTCGGCGGTCACGTCGCGCCGACCGGACGTCCCCTTCGCGGAGGCGGCGGCGGAGGCGGCCGGGGCGTTGGCGACCAGCAGGAGGACGGTCGCGGCCGTGACGGCCGTCCGGGCCAGAAGTGTGCTGTTCATGCGGCCCACCCCAGCACGGCGGCGCCACCCGGGCGAGCACAGCGCGCCCGCCCGGGTGCACGCCCCCGCGCGCTACGCCCGCGCCAGCGCCGCGATCGCGGCCAGCAGCAGCGCCGAGCCCGCCACCAGCCCCGCCGTGAACGGCTCGCCGAGGAACAGCACCCCGATCAGCGCGGCCGTCGCCGGCTCCAGCAGCACCAGCACCGAGGCGGTGGCGCCCGGTACGGCGGTCAGCCCGCTGAAGTACCAGCGGTACGCCAGCAGCGTGGGCACCGTCCCGAGGAAGAGCAGCGCTCCCCCGGTCAGCGCCGGATCCCCGGCCGTCGGCAGCACGCCCTGGACGGCCGCGAACGGCAGCAGGCAGAGCAGGCCGGTCGCGAAGGCGCCGGTACTGGCCCGGGCCGAGCCGCCGCCGCGCGCCCACAGGGTCAGGCCGCTCTGGCCGGCCCCCGCGAGCACCGCCAGGGAGACGCCCAGCGCCGGGCGCGGCCCGGCGGCCGGCGCCGCGACCAGGAGCGCGAGTCCGGCCAGGGCCAGGGCGACGGCGGCCACCGCCCGGCGGGTGAGCCGTTCGCCCAGCAGCAGGTGCCCGCCGAGGCTGGTGAGCACCGGCCCCGCGCCGATGGTGATCAGGGTGCCCAGCCCCAGGCCCGCGTACTGCACGGAGCCGAAGTAGGCGCACTGGCTGACGGCCAGGCCGAGCCCGGTCAGCACGGCGGCCCCGCGCCGGGCGCCGGAGCGGTCGGCGCCGGAGCGGTCGGCGCCACGGGTGAGCGAGCGCAGCAGCGCCAGACACAGTGCCGCGACGCCGAAGCGCCAGCAGGAGACGGCCACCGGGCCGAGGCCGCTGGTGCGCAGCAGCAGCGCGGCCACGGCCCCGCCCACGCCCCAGGCGACGGCGGCGGCGGAAATGGACAACAGGCCGTGCCGGAAGGGCACGGCGAGGGATGAGGTCATGCGTCGGTGCTCCACGATGAGGTGCCGGTTGGGATCCGCGGATCACGCGGGCGGCAGTCATCGCCCCGGCGACGAGCGGGCGGTCCCGCTCGGCCGGGTCGGGTGGAGTTCGCCGCCCGCTAGCGGACCGGCGGCGGGAGGATCACGAAACGCATGGGGCCAGCCTACGCCAGGGGCACCGGCATGGCTATGCGAAAGAAGTCATGCCTATTACCACACGGACGGCCCATTTTGCCGGATCCGGATAGCGATCCTCAATTCCCGCTCAAATACTGGACCCACCCGGCTGATCGCGTAACACGTCCGCAATCAGACGGCCCCCTACCTGCACGGATATCCGGTAAAGAACGTAAACATTCAGTAATGAAATCTGTGCAGACCTCTATGAATAGACCTACTGTGTGGCAACTCTCCGCGCTCCGACCACCCCGGAGCCCCCACCCACAGAGAGATCGTTCATGGCTTCCCTCAACCAGATCTCGCCGCCCGATCAGGGCACCGGCTCCGAATCCGGGACCACCCACCGGTCGCTGCGCCGCCACGTCGGCCTCATCGGCCTCATGTGGGCCTCGGTCGGCTCGATCATCGGCTCCGGCTGGCTGTTCGGCGCGAAGGAGGGCGTCATGGCGGCCGGCCCGGCCGCCATCGTGTCCTGGGGCATCGGCACGGTCGCAATCGCGCTGCTCGCGCTCGTGCACGCCGAGCTCGGCAGCATGTTCCCGGTCTCGGGCGGCACCGCGCGCTACCCGCACTACGCCTTCGGCGGTCTCGCGGGGATGTCCTTCGGCTGGTTCTCCTGGCTCCAGGCGGCCACCGTCGCGCCGATCGAGGTCGAGGCGATGATCGGCTACGCCCGGCACTGGCCCTGGGCGGACGGCCTGCTCAACGACAACAACACCCTCACCACCAGCGGCTTCGCCGTGGCCACCGTGCTCATGGCCGTGTTCGTCGCGGTGAACTTCCTCGGCGTGCGCGTCCTGGCCCGCACCAACAACATCGCCACCTGGCTGAAGATCGCCGTCCCGCTGCTCACCATCTTCGTGCTGGCCGTGACCAACTTCCACGGCTCCAACTTCACCTCGCACGGCTTCGCGCCGTTCGGCGCCAAGGGCGTGCTCGCGGCGATCAGCACCAGCGGCATCATCTTCGCCCTGCTCGGCTTCGAGCAGGCCATCCAGCTCGCCGGCGAGAGCCGCAACCCCAAGCGCGACATCCCCCGCGCCGTGCTCGGCTCGGTCGTCATCGGCAGCCTGATCTACACCCTGCTCCAGGTCGTCTTCATCGGCGCACTGCCGCTCAGCGCCTTCGCCAACGGCTGGGACAAGCTCGACTTCCCCGGCATCGACGGCCCCTTCGCGGGCCTCGCCACCACGGTCGGCCTCGGCTGGCTGGCCTACGTCCTGTACGCCGACGCCGTGATCTCCCCCGGCGGCAGCGGCCTGATCTACACCACCTCGACCTCGCGCATCTCCTACGGCCTGAGCCGCAACGGCTACGCCCCGCAGAGGTTCGAGGAGCTGGACAAGAACGGCGTGCCGTGGTTCGGCCTGGTCATCGCCTTCGTCACCGGCGTGATCTGCTTCCTGCCCTTCCCGAGCTGGCACGAGCTGGTCGGCTTCATCACCTCCGCCAGCGTGCTGATGTACGCCGGCGCCCCGCTGGCCTTCGGCGCGATGCGCCGCCGGCTGCCCGGGCACGAGCGCCCCTACCGCCTGCCGCTGGGCGGGCTGATCTCCCCGGCCGCCTTCGTGGTCTCCAGCCTGATCATCTACTGGGCCGGCTGGCAGACCCTGTACCGCCTGGGCATCGCCATCGTGCTCGGCTACGTCCTGCTCGGAAGCTACGCCGCGTACGCGATCAAGAAGGGCCTGCCGAACGCCCCCCGGCTGAGCTGGAAGTCCGCCCAGTGGCTGCCGCCCTACCTGGTCGGCCTCGGCCTGATCTCCTGGCAGGGCGGGTTCGGTGACGGCACCGGCCTGATCCCGATGTGGTACGACATGGCCCTGGTGGCGGTGTTCTCGCTGGTCATCTACTACTGGGCGATCCGGGTGGCCCTGCCGGCCGACGCGATCGAGCAGGAGATCGCCGACGTCGAGGTGGTCGACGAGGGCGGCCACTGACCGACCCCGAACGCACGCGGACGGGCCCGCCGGGAGTGCGACCGGCGGGCCCGTCCGCGTGTGTCAGAGGCTGAGCACCGCCCGCAGGACGGCCTCGACCTCGGCCTCCGGGTCCTCGGCCGCGCCGGGCGAGCGCCAGGCGACGAAGCCGTCGGGGCGCACCAGCACGGCGCCGTCCGGGCCGATGCCGTGCAGGGCGGCGAAGTCCCCACCCTGCTCGGGGGCCAGGTCGTCCTCGGCTCCGTTGCCGATCCGGTAGGCGTCCAGCGGTACGGCCAGCCGGTCGGCGGCCCGCCGGGCGCCCTCCCGCCAGGGCCCGCCGCCGGGGCCGGTGAGCAGCACCATCGCCTGCTCGTACAGGTCCAGCGTGGACAGCCGCACGCCCGCCCGCAGCAGCCACTGGTGCGGGGCGCGGCTTCCGGGCTCGCCGGCCGACTCGAACTCCTCCGGGACGACCGCGCCCGACGGGTCGGTGCCGAGCACCGCGCCCCGCGGGTAGCGGTAGCCGAGCGCCACCGCCAGCACCCCGGCCTGCCGGCCCGCGCCCGGGACCACCGCGTAGCCGGGGTGGCTGTGCTCGGCGGAACGGGCCGAGGCCCGCTCGCTGGTGACCTCCGCGACCGGGCGGCGCTCCTGCCCGTACGTCTCCAGCAGGCCGGGGCCGGCCCAGCCGCACAGGACGGCGGCGACCTTCCAGGCCAGGTTGTGGGCGTCCTGGATGCCGGTGTTGGAGCCGAAGGCACCGGTCGGGGACATCTCGTGGACGGAGTCCCCGGCGAGCAGGACCCGCCCGACGCCGTAGCGCTCGGCGACCCGCTCGGCGGCGTGCCAGGCGGCCCGGCCGGTCACCTCGACGTCCAGCTCGGGCATGCCGACGGCGGTGCGGATGTGCCGCTCGCAGCGCTCGTCGGTGAAGGCCTCCAGCGGCTCGCCGCGCTCGGGGTGCCAGGGCGCGTGGAAGACCCACTCCTCCCGGTTGTCCACCGGCAGCAGCGCGCCGTCCGCGTCCGGGTTGGTCAGGTAGCAGGCGATGAAGTGCCGGTCGCCGACCACCTCGGCCAGCCGCTTGGCGCGGAAGGTGATGCTGACGTTGTGGAACAGCTCACCCTTGCCGCTCTGGCCGATGCCCAGGCGTTCGCGGACCGGGCTGCGCGGACCGTCCGCGGCGATCAGGTACTCGGAGCGCACGATCCGGTGTTCGCCGGTCTCCCGGCTGCGCAGCACCGAGGTGACGCCCCGGGCGTCCTGCTCGAAGGAGACCAGCTCGGTGCTGAACCGGATGTCCCCGCCGAGCTCTCGGGCCGCGCGCACCAGCACCGGCTCCAGGTCGTTCTGGCTGCACAGGCACCATGAGCTGGGGCTGAACCGGGCCAGCTTGCCGCCCGGGTCGATCTCCCGGAACAGCCACTCCTGCTCCTCACCGGTCAGCGAGGGCGCCTGCAGGATGCCGTGGTTGGGGGCGAGCACCGACGCCGCCTCGCGGATCGCCGGCTCGATCCCGGCGACCCGGTACAGCTCCATCGTGCGGACGTTGTTGCCTCGCCCGCGCGGGTGGTGCGAGGTGTCGGCGTGCTTCTCGACCAGCAGGTGCCTGACACCCAGCCGGCCCAGGAAGAGCGAGGCCGACAACCCGACCAGGGAGCCGCCCACGATCAGGACCGGCACCCGTTCGTCAACCTTCGGATTCATCAATTGCTCCGCCCTGTAAGGGGATTCCGCGGCCCGGCGCCTGGACTCGGCGCCGCCCTCGACGGGCCCGCTCAGCCGGGGGCCCTGCTCTTCCATCCCCCGCCCGAGGCGGGCTGTGCCGCCGCTTCGCCCGGATGGCCCGCAAATCTCGCGCCGCGCCCGGTGCGCCGCTCACGATCGACCTCAGGCCTGGCGCCGACGGCCGGGCCGACCGCCACCGCACCGCCCTCCCCCAGCCCGGGAGCACCCGGCCGGACGCGGCCGTCACGGCCCGCCGCGTGCGGCCCAGAGCAGAAAGTGGATCATGACAACTCTGTCCGAACCGCAGCCGAAGCAGCACGAAGAGTCCGACACCCGGCTGAGGGTGGTGCTGATGCTGGAGATCCAGGACGGCGCCCAGCAGCGTTTCCTCGACGTCTACGAGCAGCTGCGCCACCAGGTGGCCTCGGTTCCCGGCCATGTCAGCGACCAGCTGTGCCAGTCGATCAACGACCCCCGCCAGTGGCTGATCACCAGCGAGTGGGAGGACCAGGAGACCTTCCTGGCGTGGGTGGACAGCCCTGCCCACCGCGAGATGGTCAAGCCGATGCACGGCTGCGTCAGCGACAACTTCCGCTCGCTGCGCTACGCCGTGCTGCGCGAGACCTCGGCGGCCGGCTCCACCGGCACCCGGGCCCCGATGGAGGTCCCGCCCGGCCTGCCGCGCAACGAGCCCGCCGGGCACGTCGGCCCGCCGAAGGCCGAGCCGGGCCCGGACGGCGTGGTGCGCCACGCGCTGACCTTCACCGTCAAGCCCGGCAGCGAGCCGGAGGTGGCCCGGATCCTGGCCGGCTACGCCTCGCCCCGGGCCGAGGTGGACGAGTACACCCGGCTGCGCCGCACCTCACTGTTCATGCTCGGCAACCGGGTCGTCCGGGCGGTCGAGGTGGTCGGCGACCTGGGCGACGCGCTGCGCCACGTCGCGATGCAGCCCGAGGTGCGGGCGGTCGAGGAGGAGCTCAACCCGCACCTGGAGGAGGCCCGCCGGCTGGGCGACCCGCAGGCCGCGCGCGCCTTCTTCGCCAGGGCGGCGCTGCCCGCCACGCACCAGGCGATCGCCAGCTCCCCGGCCTCCGGGCGGCTGCACCGGCACGCCGTGCTCTACCCGGTCCGCCCGGGCGGGGGGCAGGCCGTCGCCGAGCTGCTGGGCGACCACGACAACCTCGCCACCGCCGACCCCACCGGCCCGGTCGCGGCGGCCGCCGTCTTCCAGCGCGAGGACACGGTGGTGCGCCTGGTCGACCTGCGGGTGCCGGCCGAGGCCGACCCGGCCGCGGCCCTCGGGGTGGCGGGGGACCAGGAGGCGGCCGAGCTCGCCCGGCTGCTGGACCTCGGCCCGACCGGCGACCTGCGCACCGTCGCGGGCCTGAGCGCGTTCCTCGCCGCGCGCGCCATGAACCCGGTCACCGACCGCAGTTCGGTGACCGACTGACGTTCCGCACCCAGCCCGGAGGAAGACACCATGACCACGCAGTACCCACGGATCGTCAACGTCGACGAGGCCCCCGAGAACCGCCGCCACGGCGCCGAGCTGCGCACCATGCTCACCCCGACCACCTGCGGCTCGACCAGCGGTTTCATGGGCCTGGCCATCGTCCGGCCCGGCGAGCGGATCAACGAGCACTACCACCCGTACTCCGAGGAGTTCGTGTTCGTCGTCTGCGGCGACCTGGAGGTGGACCTCGACGGGGAGGCCCGGCCGCTCAGACCGAACCAGGGCCTGATGATCCCGATCAACATGCGTCACCGTTTCCGCAACGTCGGTGACACCGAGGCCCGGATGGTCTTCCACCTCGGCCCGCTCGCCCCGCGCCCCGACCTCGGCCACGTGAGCACCGAGGAGTCCGCCGCCTCGGGGCCGCCGGAACACGCCAAGGTCGGCTCGTGACACGGCGCGTCGCCGTCACCGGGATCGGTGTGGTCGCGCCCGGCGGGATCGGCATCCCAGCGTTCTGGGACCTCCTGACGGCCGGCCGCACCGCCACCCGGGGCATCTCGCTCTTCGACCCGACCGGGTTCCGCTCCCGGATCGCGGCCGAGTGCGACTTTGACCCGGCGGCCCACGGTCTGACCCCGTCGGACGTCCAACGGGCCGACCGCTACGTGCAGTTCGCGATGGTCGCGGCCGACGAGGCGATCGCCGACGCCGGCCTGGACCTCGCCGCCGAGGATCCGTGGCGGGTCGCCGTCTCGCTCGGCACCGCCGTCGGCGGCACCACCCGGCTGGAGCACGACTACGCCCTGGTCAGCGCCGCCGGCGCGCGCTGGGACGTGGACCACCGGCAGGCCGAACCCCAGCTGCACCGGGCGTTCGCGCCCAGCACCCTGGCCTCCACGGTGGCCGAACGGGTCGGCGCGCACGGCCCGGTGCAGACCGTCTCCACCGGCTGCACCTCCGGCCTGGACGCGATCGGCTACGGCTTCCTGGCGGTCGAGGAGGGACGCGCCGACATCTGCGTCGCCGGCGCCTCCGACTCCCCCATCTCCCCGATCACCGTCGCCTGCTTCGACGCGATCAAGGCCACCAGCGAGCGCAACGACGACCCGGCGCACGCCTCCCGCCCCTTCGACGCCGAGCGGGACGGCTTCGTCCTGGGCGAGGGCGGCGCCGTCCTGGTGCTGGAGGAGCTGGAGCACGCCCGCCGCCGCGGCGCCCGGATCTACGGCGAGCTCGGCGGCTTCGCCACCTTCGGCAACGCCTACCACATGACCGGCCTCACCAAGGAGGGGCTGGAGATGTCCCGGGCGATCGACCACGCGCTCGACCACGCCCGGGTGAACCGCACCGACGTCGACTACGTCAACGCGCACGGCTCGGGCACCAAGCAGAACGACCGGCACGAGACCGCCGCGGTCAAGCGCTCGCTGGGCGGCCACGCCTTCGAGACGCCGATGAGCTCGATCAAGTCGATGGTCGGGCACTCGCTCGGCGCGATCGGCGCCATCGAGGTGGTCGCCTGCACCCTGGCACTGGCCCACGGCGTGGTGCCGCCGACGGCCAACTACGAGACTCCGGACCCGGAGTGCGACCTCGACTACGTGCCGCGCACCGCGCGTGAGCTGCCGCTGAGCCACATCCTCTCGGTCGGCAGCGGATTCGGCGGATTCCAGTCCGCCGTCGTGCTCAACAGAACGGGGTGAGTTCCATGACGTCACGTCAGCAGGGCCGCCGGGCGGTGGTCACCGGCCTGGGAGTGGTGGCGCCGAACGGTGTCGGGGCCGACGCCTTCTGGAAGGCCACCAGGCAGGGCGTGAGCGTCCTCGACCGGATATCCCGTGAGGGCTGCACCGAGCTGCCGCTCAAAGTCGCGGGCGAGGTGAGGGGCTTCGAACCGACGTCGGTGATCGACAGCCGCTTCCTCGTGCAGACCGACCGATTCACGCACTACGCGATGGCCGCCGCCGACCTGGCGGTGGCGGACGCCGGCTTCCGGGCCGACCCCGAACAGCCCTACGCGGTCGGCGTGGTGACCGCTGCCGGCTCCGGCGGCGGCGAGTTCGGCCAGCGCGAGCTCCAGCAACTCTGGGGCCAGGGGCCGAGGTTCGTCGGACCGTACCAGTCCATCGCCTGGTTCTACGCGGCCAGCACCGGCCAGATCTCGATCCGCGGCGGCTACAAGGGCCCCTGCGCGGTGGTCGCCAGCGACGAGGCCGGCGGCCTGGACGCCCTCGCGCACGCCGCCCGCTCGATCGAGCGGGGCACCGACGCGATGGTGGTCGGCGCCGCCGAGGCGCCGCTGGCGCCGTACTCGATGGTCTGCCAGCTCGGCTACCCGGAGCTGAGCCTGGCCGACCGGCCCGAGGCGGCCTACCTGCCGTTCACCGCCCAGGCCTGCGGCTTCGCCCCGGCCGAGGGCGGCGCGATGCTGTTGCTGGAGGACGAGCGGGCGGCCCGGCGGCGCGGCGCCAACGTCCGGGCGCAGCTGGTCGGGCACGGCACCACCTTCACCGGGGCCTCCCGCTGGGAGGAGTCCCGGGAGGGGCTGGCCGCCGCGATCCGGATCGCGCTGGACGAGGCCCGGATCGCGCCCGAGGAGATCGACGTGGTCTTCGCGGACGCGCTCGGCGTTCCCGCCGCCGACCGGGCCGAGGCCCTGGCGCTGGCCGACGTGCTCGGCCCGACCGCCGAGTCCGTCCCGGTCACCGCGCCCAAGTCCGGTACCGGGCGGGCGTACTGCGGTGCGCCGATGCTGGACGTGGCCGCCGCCGTCCTGGCGATGGAGGACGGTGTGCTGCCGCCCACCCCCAACGTCACCGAGGTCTGCCACGACCTCGCCCTGGTGACCGGCCGCGCCCACCCCGCCGAGCTGCACACCGCGCTGGTGCTCAGCCGCGGGCTGATGGGCTCCAACTCCGCGCTGGTGCTCCGACGCGGGGAACGGCTCTGAACCGTCGGGCCCGATCCGTCGGCCCTGAACGACCCCTTCGAGAAAGGCACGACCCCGTGAGCAACCCCCTCAGCTATCCCGAGCTGGCCACCCTGTTGCAGGCCCGGGCCGGCGTCACCGTCGACCCCGGCGAGTTGCAGCAGCCCGGCGCGCAGTTCGACGACTTCGGCGTCGACTCGCTCGGGCTGCTCGGCATCGTCGGCGAGCTGGAGAACCGGCACGGCTTCAAGGTCACCACCGGCGCCGAGTCCGCCAAGACCCCGGCCGAGTTCATCGAACTGGTCAACTCCTCCCTCTCCACGAAGGCTGGTGCCTGAGATGCCCGGACACACGGACAACGAGATCGTCATCAACGCTCCGCTCGACCTGGTCTGGGAGGTGACCAACGACCTGGAGAACTGGCCGGAGCTGTTCAGCGAATACGCCTCGGTGGAAGTGCTGGAGCGCGACGGCGACAGCGTGCGGTTCCGGCTCACCATGCACCCGGACGAGAACGGCCAGGTGTGGAGCTGGGTCTCCGAGCGCACCACCGACCGGTCCTCGCTCGCGGTGCGCGCACGCCGGGTCGAGCCCGGCCCGTTCGAGTTCATGGAGATCCGCTGGGAGTACGCGGAGGTCCCGGCCGGCACCAGGATGCGCTGGATCCAGGACTTCGCGATGAAGCCCACCGCGCCGGTGGACGACGACGGCATGGTCAACCACATCAACAGGAACTCCCGGATCCAGATGCAGCTGATCCGCGAGAAGGTCGAGAAGAGGGCGGCCGAACAGTGAACACGACCCACCGCGCCCTGATCGTCGCCCGGATGAAGCCGGAGTCCGCTCCGGACATCGCCGAGGTGTTCGCCGAGTCCGACCGGGGTGAACTGCCGCACCTGATCGGCGTAACCGGCCGCAGTCTCTTCCAGTTCGGCGACGTCTACCTGCACCTGATCGAGGCCGACCGCCCGCCGGGCCCGGCCGTCGCCAAGGTGATCGGGCACCCTGAGTTCCGCAGCGTCAGCGACCGCCTGACCGCCTTCGTCCAGGCCTACGACCCGGCCACCTGGCGCGAGCCCAAGGACGCCATGGCGCGCGAGTTCTACCGCTGGGAGCGCTGACCCTCCCGCTCCCCGCACATGGGCCCGCCCCCGGCTGCAACGCCGGGGGCGGGCCCATGTGCACGCCCTCCGCTCCGGAAAGTCCGTCAGCCTTTCGAGCCGTCAGCCTTTCGTCTCGTCAGTCTTTCGCTCCGTCAGTCTTTCGATCCGTCAGCCGCGGTGCCACGGGGGATTCACCCGAACCCCCGGGGCGGACGGGTGAAGGAGCCCGAAACTCCACTCGAAGGATGCACTCTCCGTGCCCACTCGGCCACTCTCCGGTGGCGCGGGGTCGCGCCGCGGGTGACGGTGGATCAGGCGCCACTCCCGCGGCTCCCTGTCCGGCACCACGCCGGCGGTCGTGGGTCCGCGCACCGAAAGGATCATCCTCATGCGTTCTGCACGCACGCTGCTCGCCGGGGCGGCCGTCGCCGCCGTCCTGACCGTCGGTACCCCCATGGCGTTCGCCGACGGCTCCCTCGACCAGGGCAAGAACCTCACCTGGCAGGAGAACAACAACTCGAAGGGTGGCGACGAGCACGGCCGTGGCGGCGAGGGCCGCGGCGGTGACGAGCACGGCCGTGGCGGCGACAAGGGCGGCGAGGGCCGCGGTGACAAGGGCGGCGAGGGCCGTGGCGGCGAGCACGGCCGCGGCGAGCACGGCCGTGAGCACCGGCCGCACGGTGGCGTCCACGCCGGCGGTGGCGGTACCGCGCTGAGCGGCGGCAGCGTCGCCTCCGGCGCGGTCCTGCTGCTCGGTGGCCTCGGGGCCGGCGCGTTCGCGCTCCGCCGCGGCCGCCGCGCTTCCGGCGCCGCCATCTAACGTCCGCCTCCGCCGCCTCTGGGCGCCTCCCCCGACCCGGGTGGGGCGCACGGAGGCGGCGGGCCGTTGCGGACCCGATCGAACTACCGAACAGCGGAACAGGAGCGGAGAACAGGAATGACGGACGGTCCCGCCTCCGGAATGCCCAAACTGCTAAGCGTCGGGTTGGGCGCGGCAGCGATGGGTCTGCTGATGATCTACAACTCGGTGAGCGGCGGGCCTGCCGCCGGGCCGCCGGCCAGTCAGGCCGTACCCCCGGCGGTCGCCGCCATCACCGTTCCCACGCCGGCCGGCCCCGCCACGGCACCGGAGGAACCGGCGGCACCGGCGGCACCGGCGCCCGTACCGGCCGAACCCGCCGAACCGGCGGCTCCGGCGCCCCTGGCGCTCACGCCCGCCAAGCCGACCCGGCTGCGCATCCCCCAGATCGGCGTCGACGCGCCGTTCACCGAGCTGACCCTCGATCCGGCCGGCCAGCTCAACCCGCCGCCACCGGACGACAAGAACCTGGTCGGCTGGTACCGGGAGGGCGTGAGCCCGGGCGAGCTCGGCGCCGCGGTCGTCGCGGGGCACGTGGACACCACCACGGGCCCGGCGGTGTTCCTGATGCTGAGCAAGCTGCGGCCGGGCAGCAGGGTCGAGGTGAGCCGCGCGGACGGCACCATCGCGGTGTTCGCCGTCGACTCGGTGGAGAGCTTCGCCAAGGACGCCTTCCCCGACCAGAAGGTGTACGGGAGCACGCCGGACGCGCAGCTGCGGCTCATCACCTGCGGTGGCACGTACGACAAGAGCCGGAAGGACTACCTGAACAACGTGGTGGTCTTCGCCCACCTGGAGTCCTCACACCCGGCCTGAACACCGGGCCCGAACCGGGCCTGAACGGCCGACGGCCGCTGCTCCCCGGGAGCAGCGGCCGTCGGCGTGAGGGGGCGGTCAGCCGCGCACCGTCGCCTCGAAGGCGTGCAGGTAGGGGTTGACCGGGCGGACGGCGGCGACCGCCAGCCCGGCCTCCTCCATCAGCTGGACCATGCTCTCCTCGGAGTGCTTGGCGCCGCCCACGTTGAGCATCAGCATCAGGTCCATCGCGGTGGTGAAGCGCATCGACGGGCTGTTGTCGACCAGGTTCTCCACCACCACGACCCGGGCGCCGGGGCGGGCCGCGGCGACCACGTTGGCGAGGGTCCGGCGGGTGCTCTCGTCGTCCCACTCCAGGATGTTCTTGATGATGTAGAGGTCGGCGCGCACCGGGATCTCCACCCGGCAGTCGCCGGGCACCAGGCGGGCACGGACGGAGAAGGCGCCGCCGTCCTGCAGCCGGGGGTCGGCTCCGGCGACCACCTTGGGCAGGTCGAGCAGCGTGCCGTGCAACGCCGGGTGCTTCTCCAGCAGGCTGGCCAGGACGTGCCCCTGGCCGCCGCCGATGTCCGCCACCGAGTCGATGCCGGTGAGGTCCAGGTACTCGGCGAAGTCCTGGGCGGACTGCCGGCTGGAGGTGGTCATCGCCTTGTCGAAGACCTTCGCCGAGTCGCCCGCGTCGCTGTGCAGGTAGTCGAAGAACTCCTTTCCGAACAGGTCGGGGAAGACGTTGCGGCCGGAGCGGACCGCCTCGTCCAGCTTCGGCCAGGCCTCCCAGGTCCACGGTTCGGTGCACCAGAGGGAGATGTAGCGCAGGGAGTTGGGCGCGTCCTCGCGCAGCAGGCGGGACATCTCGGTGTGTCCGAAGTGGTCCGCGGAGGTCTCGGTGAAGATCCCGTAGCAGGTGAGCGCGCGCAGCAGCCGGCCCAGCTGGCGGGGC
>NZ_JAFLNG010000329.1 GCF_017427025.1 Streptomyces sp. FH025 | reverse complement strand
CGTCGTACCCCGGGTGTTCCTGCCCGTCGTACCCGTTGTCGCCGTACCCGCCCTGCTCCCCGTGCGAGAACACCGGGGTGTGGTTCGCGCCCTGCGGCCCCTGGGCGTGCACGGTGTGGAGGTGCTCCTGGCCGTCGGTGGGCCAGTGCTGCTCCAGGTAGCGTGCGCCGCCGTACCCGCTGTAGGTCTCCGCGTCGTACGGCGTGCCCTGGTAGCCCGGGGCCGGCTCGGGTTCGTAGTAGGAGCCGTACGGCAGCACGTCGAGGTCCGGCTGGTGGCGGGGGCCCGAGTGGGGGTGCTCGGGCCCGGGGAAGCGGTCCTCGGGTGTCATTCGCCCATCATAGGAAGACCACTCTCCCGCCGTCGTCACCTGGTGGGTATCCAATCCTCCGGAGCGTCAGCCGGGCCGTCCCGCAAGGTCCGTTTTGTCCCGGCTCGGTATGGTCTCGGCGCCGCCTTGTCAGGTTGTCCGCCGATGTGAGCGCGGTCTAGACCTCACCTGAGGGCGGCGCCTGGGCCGTGCGTGGCCCGGGCTACACCTCGCCCGGGGGTCGGGGCGGGCTGACGGTGGTGCGCGGGCTCCGCCGCTGGGAGGACGCGCGGACGATCAGCTCGGTCGGCATCAGGGTGCCCGGCGGCGGTCCGTTGCCGGCGGTGCGGAAGCGCGGCGGGAAGAGCCGGGCGATGTCCACGCCCGTCCCGGAGTCGACGCCCTCGATGGCGTCGATGAGCAGGTTGACCACGGTGGTGCCGATCTTGCGCGGCTTGAGCGAGAGCGTGGTGATCGGCGGCTCGGTGGTCGCGTAGACGTCGCTCTCGCTGCAGCAGACCAGCAGCAGGTCGTCCGGCACCCGCAGGCCGTAGCGGCGGGCGGCCGCGAGCAGGTCGGTGCCGTTGGGGTCGAACAGGCCGTAGACGGCGTCCGGCCGGTCGGGGCGGGCGAGCAGCCGGTCGGCGGCGACGGCGCCCGCGGCCGGGTCGTGCGCGGGGTAGGTCTCGTACACCGGCTCCTGGCCGACCTTGGCGCACCAGCCGAGGTAGGCCTCGGTGGAGAGCCGGGTGTAGGTGTCGGTGCTGGTGCCGGTGAGCAGGCCGATCCGGCGGGCGCCGGCCTCGGAGAGGTGGTCCAGGATGCCGAGCACGGCGGCCTCGTGGTCGTTGTCGACCCAGGCGGTGACCGGGCAGTTGCCGGGCTTGCCGTCGCTGACCACCGGGACGCCGGACCGGTACAGCTCGCTGACCAGAGGGTCCTGGTCGGGCGGGTCGATCACCACGGTGCCGTCCAGGGCGATGTTGCCCCAGACGTCGTGCCGGGAGGAGGCGGGCAGCACCACCAGCGCGTAGCCGCGGCCCAGGGCGGCGCTGGTGGCGGCCCGGGCCATCTCGGCGAAGTACGCGAACTCGGTGAAGGTGAACGGCTCTTCACCGTAGGTCGTGACGGTCAGCCCGATCAGGCCGGACCGTCCGGTGCGCAGGGTTCGGGCCGCCGCCGAGGGGCGGTAGCCGAGGCGCTCGGCGACTTCGCGCACCCGGCTGCGGGTCTCGTCGGGCAGGCGGCCCTTTCCGTTCAGCGCGTCGGAGACGGTGGTGATCGACACTCCGGCGGCTGCTGCCACATCCCGGATGCCGGCCCGCTCCAGACGCCGTGAGGTGGTGGGACGCCGACCGCTCTGGTTGGCTGCTGCTGTCATGGCGGACCGATCGTATGGCTCCTGACAAGGGTCTGTGACCGGCGCATCGGAAGCCTTTGGAGATACGTTTCTCCATGAGTGAGCCGGGGTGCGCCCCTTCGATCCCCGCCTGAAACCGGCCGTCTTACCTCTGACATGTGCCAAAGGAACCGGGCAGAATGGCTGATCTGTACCTGTAACCCGACCGGGCATCTCACTCCTACGGGTGAGGGCGGGTCGGTATCGTGCAAGACACCCGACCGGGGTGGTCCGGACGCGTTCCGAGATCCCGGGCACGGCGGCGATCCCGACCGTGGCAGGGCGGGCGGACCGGAGAGACACGAAGGAGTACGACCGTGAGCAGTGGTACGTCAGCGCAGGGCCCCCGCCTGCGTCCGACCCTGGACGGCATCCCCACCTACAAGCCCGGCAAGCCGGCCGGCGCCGACGCGTACAAGCTGTCCTCCAACGAGAACCCGTACGACCCGCTGCCGGGCGTGCTGGAGTCCGCCGTCGCCGCGGCCGGCTCGTTCAACCGCTACCCCGACATGGGTGTCAGCGAGCTGACCGCCGTGCTGGCCGAGCGCTTCGGCGTCCCCGCCGAGCACATCGCCCTCGGCACCGGCTCGGTCGGCGTCGCCCAGTCGCTGATCCTCGCCACGGCCGGCCCGGGCGACGAGGTGATCTTCGCCTGGCGCTCCTTCGAGGCCTACCCGATCATCACCCAGGTCGCCGGTGCCACGCCCGTCCCGGTCCCGCTCACCGCCGGCGGTGACCACGACCTGGACGCGATGCTCGCCGCGATCACCCCGAACACCCGGCTGATCTTCGTCTGCAACCCCAACAACCCCACCGGCAACGTGATTCACCGCGCCGAGCTGGAGCGCTTCCTCGACGCCGTGCCGAGCGACGTCCTGGTGGTCGTGGACGAGGCGTACATCGAGTTCATCCGCGACCCCGAGGTGCCCAACGGCATCGACCTCTACCGCGACCGCCCCAACGTCTGCGTGCTGCGCACCTTCTCCAAGGCGTACGGCCTGGCGGGTCTGCGGGTCGGCTTCGCGATCGGGCACGAGCCGGTGGCGACCGCGCTGCGCAAGACCGGCGTCCCGTTCGGCGTCAGCCAGCTCGCCCAGGACGCCGCCGTCGCCTCGCTGCGGGCGGAGGAGGCGCTGCTGGTGAGGGTGGAGGCGCTGGTCGAGGAGCGCGCCCGGGTCGTCGCCGGGCTGCGCGAGCAGGGCTGGGAGATCCCGGACTCGCAGGCCAACTTCGTCTGGCTCCCGCTCGGCGAGCGCTCGGCGGAGTTCGCCGCCGCGTGCGCCGAGGCCGGGGTGATCGTTCGGCCGTTCCCGGAGGGCGTGCGGGTGTCGATCGGCGAGGCCGAGGGCAACTCGATCTTCCTCTCGGTGGCGGAGGCGTTCCGCAAGACGCTCTGAGGTCCGTCAGGACGCCGAGGTCCGTTCGCGGCGCAGGGGCGCACTCCCGTACGGGGTGCGCCCCTGCGGCGTTTCCGCCCGGCCGCCTCCCGGATGGCTGTGCGTTGCTGGGAGGTGGCTGGGAGTTCCGCCAACCAACGGCCACGCCCCGGGCAAGGCGACCGCGCGGGCTGACCGTTTCGTCCGGCATGCCCGGATGCGGTCGATCAGTCTTCTCCCAGCTCGTGCCCAGGGCTCCGCAAGAGCTCCCCGGGAAGCTGTCCGCCATGAAGGTGCTCCCACGGCGGCGAGGTGCCGTCCTCGTCAATTCCGCGCTCGGCGTGGCCCTGCTCGGCGGTGCCGCCCTGGTGTACGTGACGGTCGACGGCAGCGGCGGTACGGCCGCGGCCAAGCCTGCCGCCCGTACCGCGACGGTGGCCAAGGGCACGGTCCTGGCCACCGTGTCCGGAACCGGCACCCTGGTCTCGCCGACCGACGCGGCCCAGGACTTCGCCACCGGCGGGCGGCTCACCGCGGTCAAGGTCGCGGTCGGGGACGCCGTCAAGAAGGGGCAGGTGCTCGCGACCGTCGACACCACGGCGGCCCAGCAGCAGGTGGACTCGGCCCAGGCAGCCCTCACCACGGCCAACGCCAACCTCACCAAGGCGCAGGCCGGGGTCACCACGACGACCACCGAGCCGCTGCCCTCCACCGACTCGGGTGCCACACCGAGCGGTGGCAGCGGCAGCGGCAGCGGCAGCGGCGGCGGTGGCGGTGGTCGCGGGGCGGGCGGGAGCAGCGCGCCCGCCCCGCAGACCACCACCATCACCACCACCAAGGTCGACGACGCGGCCGTGGCCCAGGCCCAGCAGCAGGTGGCCACCGCGCAGACCAACCTCACCAACGCCCAGCAGGCGCTGGCCGGCACCACCCTGACCGCCTCGGTGGACGGGACGGTCGCCTCGGTCTCCGGGAAGGTCGGCGACACCGTCGGGGCGAGCGGCTCCTCGGCGTCCTCCTCCTCGTCCGGTGCGGCCAAGACGACGGGCGCCGGCGGGAGTTCCGGCTCGCTCAGCGGCTTCATCGTGCTGACCAACCCGACCGGCATGCAGGTCACCGCGAACTTCTCCGAGCTCGACTCGCTCAAGCTGAAGAAGGGCGAGGCGGCGACGGTCACCCTGAACGCGCAGTCCGACACCAAGCTCAACGCGACCGTCCTGTCGGTCAGTTCGCTGCCGGTCGGCGGTTCCTCCGGCGGCGGCGCCGCGGGCTCCTCCGCCGTCCAGTACGCGGCCACACTGCAACTGGGCGGTGACACCAGCACGTTGCGCACGGGCCTCAGCGCGACCGTCCAGGTGATCACCGGCGAGGCGGACGCCGCGCTCTCGCTGCCCACCTCGGCCCTGTCGGGCACCGGCACCAGCCGGACGGCGACGCTGGTGCACGAGGACGGCAGCACCGAGCGGGTCGGCGTCACGGTCGGCGTCGAGGGCGACAGCACGGTGCAGGTGCTCTCCGGGCTGAAGGAGGGCGACAAGGTCGAACTGGCCAGCACCAGCGGCGGAAACGGCTTCCCGAACGCCTCCTTCCCGGGCCTGGGCGGCGGTGGCGGCCGCGGTGGTGCCGGTGCCGGAGGGGCCGTCGGCATCCCCGGCGGTGCCGGTGCCGGTGCCGGTGGCGGCGGCGGCCGGGGCGGTAAGGGCTGAGCATGCGTCACGTCATCGACAAGCGCGTCCCCGCGCACCCCGTGCCGGTGATCCGGATCCGCCGGCTCACCAAGTCGTACGGGCACGGCGACGCCACCGTGCACGCGCTGCGCGGCCCGGACGACCCGGCGACCGGCGGGCCGGCCGGCGTCGACCTGGACATCGAGCAGGGCGACTACGTCGCCGTGATGGGCAGTTCGGGCTCCGGCAAGTCCACCCTGATGAACATCCTCGGCTGCCTGGACGTCCCCACCTCCGGCCGCTACCTGCTGGACGGCGTCGACGTCGGGCACCTCGACGAGCAGCAGCTCTCGCTGGTGCGCAACCGCAAGATCGGCTTCGTCTTCCAGTCCTTCAACCTGATCCCGCGCACCACCGCCCTCGCCCAGGTCGAGCTGCCGCTCGCCTACGCGGGCGTGCGGGCCTCCGAGCGGCGCCGCCGGGCGATGGCCGCGCTGTCGCTGGTCGGTCTCGCCGAGCGGGCCGGACACAAGCCCAACGAGCTCTCCGGCGGCCAGCAGCAGCGCGTCGCGGTCGCGCGGGCGCTGGTGACGGCGCCGGCGATGCTGCTCGCGGACGAGCCGACCGGCAACCTGGACAGCCGCTCGACGGAGGAGGTGCTGGCCCTGATCGACGGGCTCAACGCCACCGGCCGTACGGTCGTACTGATCACCCACGAGGACGAGGTCGCCCGGCACGCCAAGCGGGTGCTGCGGCTGGTCGACGGGCAGATCGTCGACGACGTCCGGCAGGCGCCGGTGGACGGGCCACCGCCCTTCCTGTACGAGACCCATGAGGCGTACGGGGCGGGGGTGCGGGCGTGATCATCTGGCAGACGCTCCGCTTCGCGCTGGGCGGGCTCGCGGCCAACAAGGTGCGTTCGGCGCTCACGATGCTGGGCGTGCTGATCGGTGTGGCCTCGGTGATCCTGCTGCTGGCGGTGGGCAACGGCTCCTCGCGGGCGGTGAAGGAATCGATCACCTCGCTGGGCACCAACTCGCTGACGGTGAGCGCCGGTTCGGCGGCGGGTGGCTCGCGGGCCACCTCCTCGGTGAAGAAGCTGACGGTCGCCGACGCCAAGGCGCTGGCGAGCGACGGGGACTCCTCGGCGATCAGGTCCGTCGCCCCGGTGGTCACGACGAGCGGCACGGCGCTGTACGGGAACATCTCGTACAGCCCGGGCTCGATCGTCGGCACGTACCCGGCGTACTTCGAGACCGCCAACCAGAAGGTGGCGCACGGCGAGTACTTCACGGACGACGACGTGCTGGGCTCGCGGAAGGTCGCGGTGCTCGGCGCGACGACGGCCAAGCAGCTGTTCGACACCGAGGACCCGGTCGGCAAGAAGATCGTCCTGGGCGGGACGCCGTTCACGGTGGTCGGCGTGCTCCAGGCCAAGGGCGGCAGCGGGTTCACCGACCCGGATGACGTGGTGATCGCGCCGCTGCCGACGGTGCAGAACGCGTTCACGGGCTTCGGGCCGGTCAACCAGATCCTGGTGCAGGCCGCCTCCGCGGACACGACCACGGCGGCGCAGGCGGAGATCACCCGGGTGCTGCTCGGCACCCACGCGATCGCCGACCCGAGCAAGGCCGACTTCCGGATCACCAACCAGGCCTCGCTGCTCACGGCGCGGGAGAGCACCAGCAAGACCTTCACCGTGCTGCTGGGCGCGGTGGCGGCGATCTCGCTGCTGGTCGGCGGGATCGGGATCACCAACATCATGCTGGTGACGGTCACCGAGCGGACCAGGGAGATCGGCATCCGCAAGGCGCTCGGCGCGCCGCGCGCGGTGATCCTCGGGCAGTTCCTGACCGAGTCCACCCTGCTGTCGGTGATCGGCGCGGGGCTGGGAGTGGCGGCCGGGATCGTCGGCTCGCACTTCAGCATCGTCGGCATCAAGCCGGTGGTGATCCCCGAATCGGTGCTCGGCGCGTTCGGCATCGCCGTCGCCATCGGGCTGTTCTTCGGCAGCTACCCCGCCAACCGGGCCGCCTCGCTGCGGCCGATCGACGCCCTGCGGCACGAGTAGGAGGACCTCATGAGCCACGAGATCGCCACGGTCGACGACCGGGCGGAGCAGGCCGCGCAGGTGGCCCTCCTCGCCACCCCGCCGGACGCGCGGGACGTCAGCGCCGAGCTGGCGGCGCCGCCGCGCCGGAAGCTGCCCTGGCTCTCGCTGGTCCTCGCCGGTGGTGTGATCGCCACGGGGGCGTTCGCGGGCGGGGTCTGGTTCCAGCAGAACCACGGGAGCGGTGGGTCGAGCGGCAGGTCCCCTCGGGCGGCGGCCGCTCCGGCGGCGGCCGGTTCCGGGTACGGGCAGAACGCCGGTCGTCGGGGCGGGCAGGGCCAGGGCCAGGGCCAGGGTCAGGGCGGTGGCCAGGCCGGCTTCGCGCGGGGGACGGTCAAGGCGGTGGACGGCAACACGGTCTATCTGACCGACTCCAACGGCAACACCATCAAGGTCACCACGGGTGAGGCGACGAAGGTCCAGCTCAACAAGGAGGGCAAGGTCGCCGACCTCCTGCCCGGGCAGAGCGTGACGGTCGTCGGGACGCCCGATGCCAGCGGCGGCTACAACGCCACCCAGCTCGTCGAAGGCGCTGCCGCCGGCGGCGGGTTCGGAGGCGGTGGCTTCGGCGGTGGCGGCGGTGGCTTCGGCGGCGGCACCCCCAGGAACTCGTCCGGCGGCTGACCCCCGGAAGCAGGCCGGACGAACCGCGAGGCCCTCGCCCTCCCGAGTGGGCGAGGGCCTTCGCGCGTCTGCGGCGCGGGTCGTCGATGTCCTCGGCCTCCCGAATGCGATGGCGTCTTTCCGCCAGCGTCGGTGCTTCGCCCACGGGAGAGTCGGTGGCGGTTCGTGTTCCCGATCGCGGACCCGTCCATCCGGCACTTCGCGAAAGGCACAGCGCATGCACGTCGTCCCCGGGCTCAAGGTCCTGTACTTCGGAACCCCGGTGGTGCTGATCAGCTCACTCAACGAGGACGGCACGGCGAACCTCATGCCGATGTCCTCGGCCTGGTGGCTGGGCCAGTCCTGCATGCTCGGTCTCGGCAACAACGCCCAGACCACCCTGAACCTGATGCGGGAGGGCGAGTGCGTGCTCAACCTGCCCTCGTCGGCGATGGTCGACGCCGTCGACCGGATCGCGCTCACCACCGCGAGGCCGGCCATGCCGGACTACAAGGTTGAGCAGGGCTACCGGTACGAGCGGGACAAGTTCTCGGTCGCGGGGTTGACCGAACAGGCGTCGGACCTGGTCCGGGCCCCCAGGGTCGCGGAATGCCCGGTCCAACTGGAGTGCAGGGTCGTCTCGTCCCACCCCTTCGGCGTCCCCGAGCGGCACGCCACCGCCTTCGAGGTCGAGGTCCTCCGCGCCCATGTCGAGGAAGACCTCGTCATCCCCGGGACGCACTACGTGGACCCGTTCGGCTGGGACCCGCTGATCATGAAGTTCTGCGAGTTCTTCGGCGGGGGAGACAACGTCCACCCGTCGAGGCTCGCCGAGGGCTGGAACATGC
>NZ_JAFLNG010000328.1 GCF_017427025.1 Streptomyces sp. FH025 | reverse complement strand
CTCGCCACACACCTGGACAACGGCGAACAGACGGGGTGCGGTGTCGAGCACGAGCCCGCACAGCTCCTGGTCTAAGGTCGGGCCGTCAGGCAGTCGAGGCGTGACCGGACGGGGGCTACGCAGCGGCGCAGCAGCCATGGAAGTTCCCCTACATGAACGGGATCGGACTCGGCGCTGCCACCATCACGGGCAGCGGAACAGCTTGCTCGGGCCGGTGACAGATCAGCGAAGCCAGGACGCCGCGTGGCCAGTGGCCGAGCCAGAACGCGACGGTGGACGGTTGGGGCTGGTCCTCGGTGGAGCCGTCGTGGGGTAGCAGTTCGGTGGGGGCGATGTGGCCCTCGCGGGGGTCGAGCCGCAGCCGGAGGACACAGGGGCAATCCGAGGGCGGTGTAGGCCTTGGTCGGGCTCGTGGCTTGACCGAGGTGGACGGCGTCGGGGTCGCCAAGTTGGTCGGCGCGGGTGGCAGGGTAGGGGTCGGGCCCGCACCGGCTGGTGCGGGCCCGGGTGGCGTCACTTGACCGCGTAGGAGTTGCCGCGAAGCACGATCAACTGGTGCCGCCCGATCACGTCGGGGTCACGCGGCGCTTCGACCACCGTTCCTCCTCCGTCCGGTCCCGAAAGGGAGCAACCAGCCACGGCACGAGCCGCGGGGCTGGAACAGCGGCGATCTGCTCAACCGGTCGGAGAAGTCCCTGCTTGCATGACTCCGCTGTCCAGACGGTGAACCGGGCGTTGGGGTAGGCCGGGTTGATGCCGATCTCTCCCTTGGGGCTGACGCCGTTGAACGGCGTCGAGATGCCCCCTGTTCCAGTAGGCCCACGCCTGCATGGCCTTGGCCTGCTCGAAGCAGTGGTAGAGCTGCGGGTAGCGGTCGAGGAGCCGGATCTCCCGGAAGATCAGCTGGCCAAGGAGGTGTGGTGCCGTCTCGGCCATCGCGCCCAGGTCCGCCGCGTGGAACGTGAAGTCCCGGATGTCCTGGCGGGGTGTCAGGGACGTGGTGGCGAAGAGATGGGACATGCGCCGGCGGACGTAGTCGGCGGCCGACGTCGCCAGGCCGGGCTCGATGCGTCCGACGAGATCGAGGAGCCGGGCGTGGTCCGGGTAGAACCGCCCGAGGTCGAAGAGAGTGCCCATGCTGTCCACGGCGGAGAAGGCGAGTTCCTTGTAGAGCCGGTTGTTCATCTCCCCGCGGTCCGCGTACTCCCGGGTGGCTCGGCTGGTGGAGTGGAGCATCAGGTATTCGGCGACGGTCTCGAAGTAGAGGTACCCGAGATAGGGGAAGACGGGGACCGTGGCGGCGAGGGCGTCGATGAACGACTCGTCCGGCGTCGTGCCACCACTGGCGTTGTGCAGGAGCTTGTCGAGGAGCGGGGCTGCGACGCACACCCGGTCCACGACGGAACGCAGCACCTGGTCGTCCTCGGCTGCGGTGAGGACATGCCGGCACGCCTGGTAGGTCCGCAGATGGATGCCGCCGAGCCGCAGGTAGTTCAGGCCCTTGGCCGGTGCCGGGCGACCGGGGGTGACTTGGATGACCAGGGGTGTGCTGTCGCGGCGGCTGGCCAGGCCGTGGCGGGCGTCCAGTAGGTAGGAGCCGAGGTTGTGGGGCCGCAGCGCGCCGCCGGGCAGCGGGGTGAGGGGCGAGCCGTAGACGGCCCCGATCAGGCATCCGGTGGAGGCGAGCAGGTGGCCGCTGGAGCGGATGGCGTCCAGGGAACGGGTCAGGTGCAGCAGGTGGACCGGGCCGCCGGAGGTGAGCGAGGCGAGCATGGCGTTGCCGTCCTTGTGCAGCAGGTGCCCGTTGGGGGTCTGTTCGAGGCGCTGGTGCCAGTCGGCCTCGGTGTCGGTGAGGCCGGCGGGCAGTGGTCGGTCGGGCAGCGCGCTGTAGTCGTTGTGCGCGAGGTCCCACTCGGTGTGCACGGGGCTTCTCCTACTCGGGCATCACGGCCCGGAGCGCGTGCTCCAGGGCCTGGGTGTCGGTCGCGCCGTCGAGGTGGGCCTGCTCGCTGCCCACGACCAGGTCGTGGGCGAGGACCGGGGCCCAGGCGGGAAGCTGCAGGCGTAGGCGGTTGAGGTCGGGCCACCAGCGGGCCAGCGGAAGCCGGTAGCGGTCGAGCGCGTCAGCTGCCTTGAGGAGGTCCACCGCCACCTGGTGCTGCCGGTAGCCGCGTGCCTGGTTGCCGGTGAAGGTGTCGTGCGGGACGTCGTGGAGGGCGACCGCGGTGATCGCCTCCGTTGTGGCCGCCGTCCCGAATACCGCCTCCACGTCGGCGATGTACTCGGTGAGCCAGTCGGCGGCGCGCTGACCGTGGCCGGGATCGTCGCGGTCGTTGAGCCTCCGGCAGTCGTGGCAGGCCGCCGCAGCTGCGAGCGCCAGCGCCCGGTCCGGCGGGAGGCCGTGGCCGGCGGCGAGCAGCTGCACGAGCACGGCGACCCGGGCACCGTGGCGGACGCCGTGGATCGAGGCGGCCGTCTCCTTGCGGGCGAACCAAGAGGCGTTCGGTACCAGCAGCAGCGGCCGGTGTGGCATGGTGACTCGGACACCCGCGCCAGCGGGCCGGTGGCGGGCGATCCAGTCCAATGTCGGCCGGTCCATCGCCTGGTGGTCCGGCCGTCTGCCGGAGCCGGCCAGCTCGCGCAGCGACGGTTCGCCGCCTGGCCGGGGTGTCAGCGAGATCATGAAGGGTTCCTCTGAGTTGGGGTCGGGTGCGATGGGCGTCACGCTGGGCGTGGTGGTGCTGACGATGGGAAACCGGCCTGCGGAGCTGACGGCGCTGCTGGAGTCGGTACGGGCCCAGGACGGCGGCGACAGCGGCGTTTGGACCGTCGTGCTCGGGCAGGGCGTGAAGCTGCCCGAGCTGCCGCAGTGGGTGGACGCGGTGGAGCTGCCGGAGAACCTCGGCATCCCCGGTGGCCGCAACGCGGGTGTCGAGCGGCTGCGCGAGCTGGGCGGCACGGACGTGCTGGTCGTCCTGGACGACGACGGGCTGCTGCCCCGCACCGACACGTTCCGGCTGATCCGGGAGGCCTTCGAGCAGGACCCGAAGCTGGGCATTGCCGGCTTCCGGATCGCGGATGAGACCGGGTTCACCCAGCGCCGGCACGTCCCCCGCCTCGGCGCATCCGACCCGATGCTGTCCGGGGAGGTCACCACCTTCCTCGGCGGCGGCCACGCCATCCGCATGAGCGTGATCGACCAGGTCGGTGACTTCCCCGCCCCGTTCTTCTACGCGCACGAGGAGACCGACTTCGCCTGGCGCGCGCTGGACGCGGGCTGGCGCATCGACTACCGCGCCGACCTGGTGCTCCAGCACCCCCGCACCGATCCGGCCCGTCACGCGACCTATTACCGGATGACGGCCCGCAACCGGGTGTGGCTGGCCAAGCGCCACCTGCCCGCCGTCCTGGTGCCGATCTACCTCACCTCCTGGGCGGCCTACACAGTGGTTCGCCGGCCGCCGCTGGCCGGTCTCAAGGCGTGGTGGTCCGGTTTCTTCGAGGGCGTTCGGGTGTCGTGCCCGCCGCGTCGGCCGATGCGGTGGAGCACGGTGTGGCGGATGGCGAAGTTGGGCCGGCCGCCGGTGTTCTGAACGGCCGGCCCAGCACGCCTGGTCAGGCCCAGATGGCATGGAGGGCGTCGATGACGCGCTGCACGTCCGTGCTGGCCATGGCCGGGTAGCAGGGCAGGGAGAGCTGTCGGGCGGAGGTCTGCTCGGTGACGGGCAGGTGGCAGTCCAGGCAGCGGTACGCGGCGAGGCGGTGCACCGGCTTGAAGTGCACGCTGGTGCCCACCCCGTAGCCGTCCAGGAGCATGCCGGCCACCGTGTCCCGGGTCCGGCCGCCCACCGGGTCGATCAGCACGGGGTAGAGGAACCAGCCGTGCCGGACCCCGTCCAGGACGGTCGGCAGCCGCAGCCCCGGAAGACCGGTCAGGGACCGGTCGTAGGAGGCGGCGATCTGGGCCCGGCGCGCGGTGAAGTCGGGCAGCTTGTGGAACTGCTGGAGTCCGACCGCGGCCGTGATGTCCGGCATCGTGTACTTCAGCCCCGCAACAGTGACCTCGTAGTCGGCAGTGCGGCGCTCGCCGTGCCGCTGCCACACGGAGGAGTCGATCCCGTGCCGGCCAAGCAGACGGGCGGCCTGGACGAGGTCGGCGCGGCCGACGATCATCCCGCCTTCGCCGCAGGTGATGACCTTGTTGGCGTAGAAGGAGAAGACCGCCAGGTCGCCGACGCTGCCCGCCCGCAGACCGTCGCGCCAGGCGTGCAGGGCGTGGGCGGCATCCTCGATCAGGACCAGGCCGTGGTCATCGGCCAGCTTGCGGAAGGCCACCAGGTCGCAGGGCTGGCCGCCGTAGTGCATGACCACGATGGCCTTCGTCCGGGGGGTGATCGCCTGCTCGGCGGCCTCGGGGTCGATGGTGAAGGTGACCGGATCGACCTCGGCGAACACCGGGGTGCCGCCGCACTGGACGATGGCGTTCGGGGCCGCGCAGAAGGTCAGGCTCGGGGTGATCACCTCGTCGCCCGGCTTAATCCCGGCCGCCAGCAGGGCCAGGTGCAGCGCGGCGGTGCACGAGGAGACCGCGAACGCGTCCTCGACGCCGAGCTCGGACTTCACCGCTTCCTCGAACCGGCTGGCTTTCGGGCCGTGGGTGAGCCAACCCGAGCGCAGGGTGTGCATAACCTCGGCTTCCTCCTCCTGTCCGAGCAAGGGCCGATTCCACGGCAGGAACGGGGTGACGGTGGTCACGGCTGCCTCCATACGGTGGTGTACTCGGCCAGGTAGCGCTGGCACGCGGGGGTACGCAGAACCCGCACCTTGCCGGTGGTGAAGGCGTCCACCAGGCCCCGGTGGTTGTCGTACTGCGGCTCGCCTGGGTCGGTGACCTGTCGGGTCGCGAGGAGATCGGCGATCTCCTGCACACCCTCCTTGAGGGTGGTCGAGCATGCCCCGGGGATGCGGCGCTGGAGGTGGGCGAAGCTCACCCGGTAGTCGCGGGCGTCGGCTTCGTCGCGCTCCGGCCCGCGCTGGATCTTCGAGCCGGGCACGATGGCGGCCACGGTCTCGGCGATGTCGGCGATGGTGTGATTCTCCTGATCGCTGCCGACGTTCCACGCCCCGGTCAGGTTGTCGTTCAGGACGGCGGCGAGCACCTGGGCGACGTCGCCGACGTGGACGAGCGGGCGGCGCTGGGCGCCGCCGTTGAGCGGGATGCGCCCGGTGGCGACAGCGCGCGAGGCCATGGAGTTGACCACGGAGTCCAGACGCTGGCGGGGCGAGGAGCCGTGGACGGTCGCCAGCCGCAGGCTCGTCAAGGCGGTGATGCCCGCGAGCACGTCGGGCAGGCGCCGTTCGGCGAGGACCTTGGTCCGGGCGTAGATGCCCAGTGGGTTCGGCTCGGTGTCCTCGTCCACCGTGCCCTCGTGCCGGCCGTAGACGCTGCACGAGGAGAAGAACACGTACTGGCCGGCGCCCGCACCGGCGGCGGCCTCGGCGGCGATCATCGGGGCGGCGAAGTTCAGCTCGACGGCCAGCTCCTCGTCCAGCCGGCAGGCCGGCTCACCCACGATGCCGCCGAGGTGCACGACGGCGTCCGCGCCGTCGCAGACCCCAGCCAGCAGGTCGGTGTCACGCAGGTCCCCGTTGACGAACGTGGCGGCGCCGGGCAGGAGCCGACCGGGGTCGTCCCCGCGGTTGTAGATCAGGCCGTCCACGACGGTGACGTGGTGGCCGAGCGAGACGAGGTGGTGGGAGGCGGCGGAGCCGATGTATCCGGCTCCGCCGAGCAGCACGACGCGCATGGGATGGTTCCCTTCGTTCAGGCGGCCGAGGCGGCGGCGGTCGGGGCGGTGAACCAGTCCGGGACGGCGCCCGGCGTGGTGTTGAGCCAGCGCACGTAGCGGTCGACGCCCTCGGTGAGGGTGATGGCGGGACGCCAGCCGAGCAGGCCGGTGGACCGGCGGGTATCGGCGTAGCCTCCGCGCGGGTCGCCCTCGGGCATCGGTGTCTCGACGAACGCGGCGTCGGGGTAGTGGGCGGCGATCAGCTCGGCGATCCGCCGCACCGAGGTGGGGGTGCCGGTGCCGATGTTGATGGTCGCTCCGGCGGCCTGGTCGGTGACGAGGGCGAGGATGGTGGCGTGCGCGATGTCCTCGACGTGGACCATGTCGCGGACCTGGTGGCCGCCGCCGTTGAGCCGCATCGGCCGGCCGGTGTGGGCGGACAGGGCCAGCCAGGGCACCATCCAGGAGTGCGAGCCGGGCTTGGGGACCTGCGGGCCGCCGTAGACCGAGAAGTACCGGACGATCGAGTACTCGCTGCCGCTGCCGCCGAGCATCAGCCGCACCTGGTGCTCACCCCACACCTTGGTGTTGGCGTACACCGAGATCGGGGTCAGCGGCTGGTCCTCGCTGAACCGCGCCGCGCCGTCCTCGGTGGGGGTGCCGTCGCCGTAGACGGAGGCGGAGGAGACGAACACCAGCCGCTTCACCGGCGAGGCCGCCACCGCGTCCAGGACGGTCTGGGTGCCGTGTACGTTGGCGGCGAACGCGGTGTCGGGCCGGCGGGTGCAGGCGGCGACATCGGCGTACGCGGCGGCGTGGATCACGTAGTCCGCGCGGCCGGTGAGCCACTTCACGGTGGCCCGCTCGCGAACGTCGCCGAGGACGACCTGGGCGCCGTGCTGGTCCACCTGGAACAGGTCCCGCACCGGGTGCGGGTAGGCGTCGAACCGGTCCAGGACGATCGGCGTGGCTCCGCAGGCGGCGAGCTGGGCGACGATGCGGCTGCCGACAAGGCCACCGCCTCCGGTGACCAGCACGCTGGCCCCCATCAGCTTGCGAAGGCGCGGGTCGCGGTACACGTCGGCCATGAGGCATCGACCTCCTCTGAGGTGCGGGTTTGTACAGCCAGTGAACAGTCGGACACGATCGGGCGGTACGGTGATGGCCTGGTCGGCCTGTTCAATCTGTTCAAGATCGGCTACGGGGGTGTGAGTTGACTGTGCGTAAGAAGCCGAATCAACAACTGGCGGCCGTCATCGAGGAAGCCGGGTGTACGTACGAAGCCTTGGCCAAGGCGGTCCGCAGCGTCGCGGCGGAGGCCGGCGAGACCCTGCACACCTCGCGGTCGGCCGTGCTTTCCTGGGTCCGGGGCGGTATCCCGACCGGCAGAACCTCGGCCTACCTCGCCGAGGCCCTGGCCAGAGTGGCGAAGCGCCAGGTGACGACCGCCGAGATCGGTCTAGGCTGCCCGGCCATCGGGGAGGCCATGCCTCCTGACCCTCTGGCAACCGCTGCCGACCTCGGGAGACTTGTCATGTTCCACCGCCGCGACCTCCTTGCCCTCGCCTTCTCCACCGCCACCGTCGGGCTCCCGATCACCTACGACCACCAGGCCGTCGCCGCCACCCTGCGCACCGCGAAGGGTGGCCGTAGGGCCGGAGCCGAAGAGGTTTCCACCGTCCGACAGCTCACCGAGATGTTCAGGACCGCCGACGAGAAGCTGGGCGGCGGCTACGGGCTGTCCACCGTGTCGTCCTACCTGGTGGATGCCGTCGTGCCGATGCTCCAGGCCACGTTCTCGTCGGAGGAGGTCCGGCGGAGTGCGTACGGGGCGGCTTCCGAGCTGGCGACCCTGGTCGGATGGAAGTGCCACGACCTCGGCCGCGAGGGCGCCGCCCAGAGGTTCTACCTCCTCGCCTACCAGCTCGCCTGCGAGTCCGACCCCGCAGGCCACGGGGCCTGGATGATGCGAGCCCTCACCCACCAGTCCCTCGACCTGAACCAGACCACACACTGCGTCGAACTGGCCGAGGCCGCGCTGTCACGGGCCCAGGGGAAGGTCGATCGCAAGACGGAGGCGCTCCTGCTGGTGACCGCCGCCCGGGCGTACGGAGCGAGCGGCCAGACCAAGGACGCCGCCGGAGCGCTCCTGGCCGCCGAGGACGCCATGCTCACCGGCGATGACGGCGTCCCCTCCTACGCCGCAGCCTCCGGCCCGGTCGCGGCCACCGTGGCATCGCACACCGGCAAGACCCTGACCGAGATGAAGGACCACCGAGCAGCCGAACGGCACTACCGTGCGGCGCTGGAAGACCGCGTTCCGGGGACCTACCAGCGGGTTCGCGGCCTGACCATCGCGAACCTCGCCAAGTCTGTCGCCGCCCAACACCGCCACGAGGAAGCCGTGATCCTCTGGAACCAGTGCCTGGACCTCATGGACGGCGTGGCATCCGACCGAAACCAGAAGGAGCTGAAAACGGTGCGCTCAACGATGGCCGTCTACAGCAGGCGCGGAATCCCCGGCGCCCCCGAACTCGCTCAGCGAGCTGCTGTACTCGCGTCTC
>NZ_JAFLNG010000327.1 GCF_017427025.1 Streptomyces sp. FH025 | reverse complement strand
GGTTCCGTCGCCGCTCCGGCGGTGCCGGAGCGGCGACGGGGAAACGGGATGGGAGGAGCCCCGACAGCCGGATCTGATTCTCACCACTCGGCGATCGCGCTGGCCCCCAGCCCATCGATCGGTGTCCACTCGTGCTCCAGGATCGAGTAGGTGATCGAGTCGCGCCAGGCTCCGTGAACGAAGACGTGGTCACGGATCCGCCCGTCCTCGGTCATGCCGGCCCGCAGCAGGGTGCGTTCGGAGGCCTCGTTGAGCGGTGAGCGGGCGGCCCAGATGCGGTGCAGGCCGAGGGTGTTGAAGCCGAGGGCGCAGAGCAGGTGGACGGTCTCGGTACCGAGGCCCTTGCCCCACGCGGCCGGGTGGAGGGCGAACCCGATGGTGGCGGCCTGCTGCGGCTCGGTGGCCAGACGGGCGTAGCCGATCAGCGGATGTTCGCCGCGCCGGGTCACAGCGAGGCAGTACTCGGTGCGCGGGGTGGCTTTCGCGGAGTCGATGGACCGGGCGGCGATCGCTTCGACCTGTTCGCGGGTGCGGGGTTCGAAGCTGAGGTGCCGGGTGGCCTCGGGGTCACCGTAGATCGCCAGGAGAGCGTCGGTGTCCTCGGGTTCGACTTCGCGCAGCGCCAGGTTGGGGCCGGTCAGGTGAACTGGAGTCATGGCTGCGGAGCCTATCCGCAGGGTCATCGGACGAGGGCCGAGGTGGGGGTGGCGGTGAAGGCCTCGATCTCCTGGCGCAGACCGGCCGCCGCGCCGCCGCTGCTGCTGCGGCGGCCGGCGCCGTGCAGGGCGGCGTGGACGCGTTGGGCGCTGCTGACGATGCCGAAGTTCCGTTGCTCGACGGGGAGGTCGAGCACGGGGCGGACGGCCTCGGCGGCGCCCTCGATCTCGCCGCGGGCGATGCGGGCGAGTGCGAGGTCGGTCTGGGCGCCGGCCTGGTCGCCGAAGGCCCACTCGTCCTCGGTGGCGTTGCGGTAGGCGGAGACGGCGGCTTCGGACTGGCTCTCGCCGAGGGTCGCGTCTTCCCCGAGCTGCACGGTGGCCTCGGCGACGTAGTAGAGCTGGCGGGGCAGCGGGAAGGTCATGATGCCGCCGAAGGCGTCGAGGTCGTTGGGTTCGACGGTCGCGCGGGCCTCCTCGGCCTGCTGGATGGCGGTGCGGGTGGCCTCGCCGTCGCCGAGGAGGGAGTGGGCGCGGGCGGAGAGGCAGGCCAGCCAGACGCTGGTGGTGCCGCGGACGTCGCCGATGGCGCCCTGTCCGAGGGCGGCGTAGTCGGCGGCCTCGCCGGGGCGGCCGGCCCAGTAGGAGATCAGCGACTGGAGCGAGCGGACCCAGGCGCGCATGGCGTGGTGGTCGGCGTTATCGGCGCAGACGAAGGCGGTGCGGGCCTGCATCATGGCTGCGCTCGGGTTGCCCAGGTCGTGGCTGGCCTTGGCGAGCATGCCGGAGGTGATCCCGGCGAGCAGGTACAGCTCCCGGGCCTGCGACGGCTTGGCCCGTCCGTGTTCCAGCAGTTGGAAGGTGAGGTCCTGGACCTCGACCAGGTCGCCGAGCAGGGTCGGCAGTGCCAGCTTCGGGTAGGCGATGGTCAGCCGCCGTACCTCGTCGTTGATCTGGCCCAGGGTCTCCGAGCCGATGCTGCTGCCCTCCGCTATCGCGGTGAATCGAAGTGCACGACGAGCCGCCATTGTGACCTGCCTTTCCAATTCCGTGGTGCCCGCGTCGAAGCGGGGCTCGCTGCTGAACGGGCCACCAACAGGCAGTGCGGTTGCCTGCTCGGGTGGGAGGAGGACAGGGGCCGGCCGTGGTGGCGGGACGGCGAACGAGGCGGTGGTGGCGAGCACGTGTACGGGGCCGGCCGGTGCGGGCGCTAGGAGTTGGTCGACGCCGACGCCGAACATGGCCTCCAGCACCCGGCACTGGTCCGGGTAGGGGCGGGTCTTCACCGCGCCGCCGTACCAGCGCTCGAACTGCCGCTTGGAGACCGACAGGCCCCGGAGCCGGGGGTCGCGCTCCTGCTCGGCGGCCGAGTTCGCCGTCGCCTCGAACCGGAGGCGGAAGGTCTCGTATACCTGCCAGTGTCGCTGAAGCGTCAAAACCCTTAGGAGTGTGGGCGTTTCAGCCACCGCGGATCATCTCCGTCCCCGTTCGTCTGTTCTGACGATAGCCGTGGTCGCTCGACAGGGAACCCGTTCGAGGTCGTCTCAGCCCAGATGGCGGCGGCCGTGACGGCAGTCATGACGCGCACCGACATGGCCCGCCTCTCGGGACGACGGGATGGTGACGGCGGTCGCGTCGTATCGGTGCCGCACCTGGCGTCGCCATCCTGAACGCCACTTCGCTGTCCGTGCATTGTCGACAGCGAAGCGTGAGATCGAGGGCGCTGGGATCCGCACCCGATCGACCCCATCCAGCACCACGTGCATTCCGGTTCGCCATGCCGCGAGCCGGCAACGGGAGGGAACCGATGGACAACACCCTGACCGCTCTGGCCGGGCAGATCGCCCAGCTGGACACCGTGGACTCCGCCCACTTGGAGCGGATGCGCCACGAAGCCCTGACCGCCCAGGCCCCCTGGAAGGCGGAGTACGGCGCCTACCAGTCCGGCGGCTGGTGGACCACCTCGCTGATGAACGCCTCCGGTGACGCCGCCGACGTGACGATCGGAGACTGCGCGGCCCGGCCTACCGACCTGCTGGGCCGGATGCCGGCCACCGCCGCGTTCCTGGCCGACCTCGGCCTGGACTTCATGTGGGTGCGGCTCGCCCGGCTGGAGGGCAACGCCTTCCTCTGGGAGCACCGCGACTACGACGACCTCGACCAGGTCGAGCGGCACCGGCTGCACGTCCCGCTGCACACCAACAGGTCCGCCTTCCTGGTCACCGGCGGCACCAAGGTGCACATGACGGGTGGGCGGATCTGGCGGCTCACGCCGACATACGCCCACGGGGTGTGCAACCTGCTCGGCCCGGACCGGATCCACCTGATCGCCGACGTGTACGCCGACGACGCCTACCGCCACCTGGCCCGCCGCCCCGCGCTCAGCCCGATGGCCGCGGAGCCGCTGCCCGTCCCCGACCAGACGGTCCTGGCCGCGCGACTGGAGAGCGCCCGCAACATGGCCACCCTCGGCTACACGGAGGCGGCCGAGCGGATGCTGCTGCGGCTCTTCTACACCTACGCCCTGCCGGAAGGCGCGGTCTACGACCTGATCGCCGAACTGCACACCTCCCTCGGCGACATGGAGGCCGCGACGCGCTGGGAGACCGCCAAGCGCCGCCTGCTGGCCATCCCCGCCTGATCCCAGCCCGCACCTAAGCCCGGAAGGAAGAAGCGCATGCCCACCTTGCAACTGGCGGCGATCACCCAGGCCAACCGGCCCGTGCAGCTGCCGCTGCTGTCGAAGCTCGCCGACGTCCTGGCGACCTCCCCGGCGGTGACCCACCTGATGGTCCGCGGGTCGCTGGCCCATGGCACCGCCGACCGCCTGTCCGACGTCGACTTCGTCGCCGGCGTCCACGACGCCCGGTTCCCGTCGTTCGTCGAGGCCCTGGACACCCTGATGCCGGTCGAGGCCGGCGCCCTGCTGCCCGGCTGGCGCGACACGATCGTCGCCGACCTCGGCGGCGTCGGGATGGTCTTCCTCGTCCCGGACGAGGGCAAGCTCCACCAGATCGACCTCTACGTCGCACCGGCCTCCCGGATCCCGCGGCTGCAGGAGACGGTCAGCACCGCCGTCCTCCTCGACCGTCGGCCCGGACCGGTCGCCGCGCCGGACATCGCGGCGGCCGAGAGCTTCGCCGCCGCCTTCCTCGCCCGGCCGCGCTCCTGCGCCGAGCTGCTGATCGAACACCTGGTGCTGGCCGTTCTCCTGCACAAGCGGATCAAGCGCGGCCAGCGGTTCGTGGCGTACTCCGAGTGGCACCGGCTGCACACGGCCACGAAGGACCTGATCAAGACCGCCCTGGCCCCCGCCTCGCGCTTCTGGGGCTGGTACCAGCTGCGCGAGGAGATCGCCCTCACCCCGATCGGCCGCGCCTGCCTGGGCGACCTGGACGCCGCGATCAGCGGCCCGGCCATCCCGGAGGCGGCCGACGTCACCGAGGCGATCGAGCGGGTGCTCGCCCTGGCCGAGCGGGCCTGCCCGCAGGCACTCGACGGCCTGCACGACGCCGTCGCCGCCTACCGCACCTACCAGGAGCTGATGTGAACGCACTCCACCTCGCGGGCCCGGCCGCCAGCCGGGCCCGCGAGGGCCTGACCGCCGTCTTCTTCGGCGGCGTCGTCCCCGCCTCCGCCCAGGAGGAGGCGCTGGCCGAAGAGATCGGCCGGGCCCTCGCCCAGGCCGGCTACCAGCTCCTACACGGCGGCTACAACGGGCTCATGGAGGCCGCCGCCCGCGGAGCCGGAGGCCAGGGAGCCACGGTCACCGCCGTCACGCTGAGCGGCAAGCACGACGAGTGGGGCGCGTTCAACCCCCACACCACCCTGTCCGTCCACCTGCCTGACCCCGGCGCCCGCCTCAACCACTACCTGGAGAACGCCGACCTGGTCGTCGCCATGGGCGGCGGAGTCGGCACCCTCCACGAGCTGACCGCCGCCCTCTACTACGCGACCACCATCCGGCCCGTGCCGGTCTGTCTCGCGGGCGCGCCGGCCCTGCGCCTGCTCGCCTTCCTGCGCGAGGAGCGGTGGCTGTACGAGACCCCGACCCGGCCGCTCGGCTTCCTCACCACCGCCGAGTCCGCCGACGCCTTCCGCGCCCACCTCGCCTCGCTCGACACCACCCCGATCGGAGGAGCATGACCACCCGCACCCCGCAGGCCGGCCTCGCCGCCCGACTCGCCGAAACCGCGTGCGTCAACGCCCCGTTCAAGCTCGCCGACGGCGGCCGGCTCGACGCGTACTTCGACGAGTACCGGCTCGCCTCCGACCCCGCGCTCCTGCGTGACACCGCCACCGCCATGGCCGACCTCGTCCCCGACGACGCCCAGGTGCTCGCCGGCATCGAACTCGGCGGCGTCCCCCTCGTCGTGGCGCTGTCCGCCGCCACCGGCCTGCCCGCCGTCTTCGTGCGCCGCAAGCCCAAGAGCTACGGGTCGTTCCACCAGGTCGAGGGCCTTCCCATCGACGGCCGACAGATCGTCCTGGTCGACGACGTGGTCCGCTCCGGCGGCCAACTGCTCCACATGGCACGCATCCTGCGGATGGTGGGCGGACCGGTCACCCACGCGCTGTGTGTCCTGGAGCGCCCGCTCGGCGGCCGGACGCTGCTGGCCGAGCACCGCGTCACGCTGCGCTCGCTGTTCACCGAGGCCGACCTGCCGGCGCCCCGGGCGGGTGGTGCCGCGTGAAGCGGGCCGTGCTCTTCGACCTCGACGGTGTCCTCGTCGACAGCCGGGACGCCCAACTCGCCACCCTGGCAGGCTATGCGACCGCAGCCCTCGGCAGGCGGGTGACCGTCGCCGATCTCCCGGCTGGCGCCGCGACCACCCCGCGCGAGTACGTCCTGTCCGACCTCGGACTGGACGGATCGATCAACGAGGAAGGCTGGGCCGCGGCGAGCGCCACGGCCACCCTGACCGCCGAGGTGTTTCCGTACGTCGCCCAGACCCTTGCGGCGCTCCGCGAGGCTGGAGTCGGCACCGGTGTCGTCACCCTGCGAAGCCGCGAACGGGTCAACTGGCTGCTGCCGCAGGACATCCTCGATCAGCTGGACACCGTCGTCTGCTACGAGGACGCCCAGCCCAAGCCCGCACCCGACGGCGTCCTGCTCGCTCTCGAACGGCTCGACGTCACCCCGAGAGCGGGCATCTTCGTCGGCGACACCGAGACCGACATCCACGCCGCCCACGCCGCGGGTGTCACCGCCGTCGGCGCCGGCTGGGGCTTCGCCGGCCCCGAAGCCCTCACCCGGGCCGGAGCCCACCTCGTGATGCCCCGCGCCGACCACGCCTCCTTCGTCCTGCCCCTCCTGGTCGGAATCGGCCGTCAGGAGGACAACGCCAAGCGATCTTGACCCCGGAGCCGCTACTGTTGGTGGCGCAGTCGCAGCGGACCGTTGCGTCCGTTGTCGGCTGCGCCACCTCAGAGCGACGGATACCGGAGTCATGGTCTACACCGTGGGGGCGCGAGCTATCTGCGCCGAGCTGGAGAACTGAGAACCACTCAGTCCTCGTTCTCGGCCCGGCTCGGCGTGTGATCACCCCCCACCTCTCCGCGACTCTTCCGTGAGGGCCCTACCGCCATGCGCTCGACGCAGATCCGCTCCACCTTCCTGGACTTCTTCACCTCGCGCGGCCACCGCCACGTCCCGTCCAGCCCGCTCATCCCCTCCGACCCGACCCTGTTGCTGGCCAACGCCGGCATGAACCAGTTCAAGCCCTACTTCCTGGGCGAGGTCACCCCGGAGTACCCCCGCGCCACCACCATCCAGAAGTGCGCCCGCACCTCCGACATCGACAACGTCGGCCGCACCAACCGGCACGCCACGTTCTTCGAGATGATGGGCAACTTCTCCTTCGGCGACTACTTCAAGGCCGACGCCATCGCCTACGCCTGGGAACTCCTCACCCAGGGCTACAACCTGGAGAAGGACCGCCTCTGGATCACCGTCCACCAGGACGACGACGAGGCCGAACAGCTCTGGCGCAAGATCGGCGTCCCCGCCGAACGCATCCAGCGCCTCGGCGCGGACAACTTCTGGGACATGGGCGTCCCCGGCCCCTGCGGCCCCTCCTCGGAGCTCAACTATGACCGGGGCCCGGGCTTCGGGCGCGAGGGCGGGCCGGCCGTCGACGGCGAGCGCTACGTCGAGATCTGGAACCTCGTCTTCATGCAGTCCATGCGCGGCGAGGACGACGACAACGGCACCTTCCCGATCCTCGGCGACCTCGCCCAGCAGAGCATCGACACCGGCCTCGGCCTCGACCGTCTCGCCGCGATCCTCCAGGACGTCGAGAACGTCTGCAGCACCGACCTCCTCCTGCCCACCCTCACCACCGTCCAGGAACTCGCCGGCCGCGACTACCCCGGCAGCGGCTCCGGCGGCGAGGAGAAGGTCTCGTTCCAGGTCGTCTCGGAGCACGCCCGCTCCATCGCCTACCTCATCGCGGACGGCGTGCTGCCCTCCAAGGACGGCCGCGGTTACGTCCTGCGCCGTCTGATGCGCCGCGCGATCCGCCACGCCCGCATGCTCGGCATCGACCAGCCCGTCCTCGCCCCGGCCACCGCCAGCGTCATCGCCAACCTCGGCGATGTCTGGCCCGAACTCACCGGCCAGGCAAGCCTCATTGAGCAGGTCGTCACCGCCGAGGAGGAATCCTTCACCCGCACCCTCACCCAGGGCACCCGGTTGCTCAACGCCGCCATCACCCGCAGCCGCGACAGCCGCTCCACCACCCTCACCGGAGACACCGCCTTCGAACTGCACGACACCTACGGCTTCCCCGTCGAGCTGACCATCGAGGCCGCCCGCGACGCCGGGCTGACCGTCGACGAGGACCGCTTCACCGCCCTGCTCGCCGAACAGCAGAAGCGCGCCAAGGCCGGCGGCAAGGCCAAGACCGCCGAGGCCCTGCGCCGACAGGACGCCTACCGCGAACTGTCCTCCCGCCACGGCCGCACCGACTTCACCGGCTACGACCGCCTCGACACCGAAGCCACCATCCTCGGCCTCATCTCCGACGGCACCGTCGTGCCCGGCGCCGACCAGGGCAGCACGCTCGAACTCGTCCTGGACCGCAGCCCGTTCTACGCCGAGTCCGGCGGCCAGGTCGGCGACACCGGCACCATCCGCACCACCGGCGGCGCGCTCCTGGAGGTCCTGGACACCAGGCTCGGCCTGGAGGGCTTCCACGTCCACACCGTCCGCATCCGCGAAGGCGAGATCCGCAGCGGCGAGCAGGCCGAAGCCCTCGTCGACGGCCCGCGCCGCGACGCCGTCGCCCGCTCCCACTCCGCCACCCACGTCCTGCACGCCATGCTCCGCCGCACCCTCGGCGACCACGCCCGCCAGCACGGCTCCCTCGTCGACGCCGGCCGCCTGCGCTTCGACTTCGCCCACTTCTCCGCCGTCGACCCCACCCAGCTCGCCACCATCCAGGCCCTCGTCAACGACCACCTCCTCGACGACCCCGAAGTCCGCATCTGGCACGCCACCCGCTCCGAAGCCGAGGCCGCCGGAGCCACCGCCCTCTTCGGCGAGAAGTACGGCGACCACGTCCGCATCGTCGACATCGGCGACTTCTCCCGCGAACTCTGCGGCGGCACCCACGTCCCCCACGGCTCCAACGCCGGCCCCGTCCGCATCCTCGGCGAAGCCTCCATCGGCTCCAACCTCCGCCGCATCGAAGCCCTCACCGGCCGCGACGCCC
>NZ_JAFLNG010000326.1 GCF_017427025.1 Streptomyces sp. FH025 | reverse complement strand
CTCGTCCTCGCCCGGCTGCTCGCCGCCCGCGGCGCCGTCGTCGGCGCCGTCCTGATCCTGCTGCTGTTCGCGCTCGCCTTCGGCGGCCCGTACCTCACACCCTGGGACTACGCCACCCCCGACTTCACCGCGCTGCACCAACCCCCCTCCGCCGAGCACTGGTTCGGCACCAACGGCGTCGGCCAGGACGTGTTCGCGCAGACCGTCCGCGGACTACAGAAATCGCTGATCATCGGCCTGCTGGTCGCCCTGTTCTCCACCGTGCTGGCCTCACTGGTCGGCGCCTGCGCCGGCTACTTCGGCGGCTGGGCCGACCGGGCGCTGATGTTCCTCGTCGACCTGATGCTGGTCTTCCCCAGCTTCCTGATCATCACCGTGGTCTCGCCCCGGCTGCGCAGCAGCGGCTGGATCGCCTTCGTGCTGCTGCTCGCCCTGTTCAACTGGATGATCACCGCCCGGGTCGTCCGCTCGATGACCATCTCCCTGCGCGAGCGCGAATTCGTGCGCGCCGCACGGTTCATGGGGGTGCGACCGCTGCGGATCATCAGCCGGCACATCCTGCCGAACGTCGCCTCCTTCCTCATCGTCGACGCCACCATCGCCGTCGGCGGCGCGGTGATGAGCGAGACAGCGCTCTCCTACTTCGGCTTCGGCGTCCGGCCGCCGGACGTCTCGCTCGGCACGCTGCTCGCCGCCGGGACCAGCGAGGCCCCGGTGTTCCCCTGGATGTTCTACTTCGCCGCCGCGCTGCTGGTGCTGTTCGTGCTCGCCGTCAACCTGATCGGGGACGGGCTGCGCGACGCCCTCGACCCCACGGCCGGGGGCGCTCCGCGGCGGTCCCGCCGTTCCGTCCGCCCCGGCCGTCCAGGCCGATCCAGCCGCCCCGACCGCCCCGATCTCCCCAACCGCCCGCAGAGGAAGCGTCCGTGACCACCACCGCTGTCGAGACCCCGCTGCTCGCCGTCCGGGACCTGCGGGTCGACTTCGCCGGACCGCACGGCCCGGTGCCCGCCGTGCGCGGAGTGGACCTCACCCTGCGGCGCGGCGAGACGCTCGGCATCGTCGGCGAGTCCGGCTCAGGAAAGTCCGTCACCGCGCTGTCCGTGCTCGGGCTGCTGCCCGGCACGGCCCGGGTCAGCGGCTCGGTACGGCTCGACGGCCGGGAACTGGTCGGGCTGCCCGGGCGGGACCTCGCCGCGATCCGCGGCCGCCGGATCGCCATGGTGTTCCAGGACCCGCTCTCCGCCTTCACCCCGGTCTACCGGATCGGCGACCAGATCGCCGAGGCGGTCCGCGTCCACCAGCGGGTCGACAAGCCCACCGCCCGCCGCCGGGCCGCCGAACTCCTCGACCTGGTCGGCATCCCGGCACCCGACCGGGCCCTGGACAGCTTCCCGCACGAGTTCTCCGGCGGCATGCGCCAACGCGCGATGATCGCCATGGCGGTCGCCAACCAGCCCGACATCCTGCTCGCCGACGAACCGACCACCGCGCTGGACGTCACCATCCAGGCCCAGGTGCTCGACGTGCTGCGCACCGCGCAGCGGGAGACCGGCGCGGCGCTGGTCCTGGTCAGCCACGACCTCGGGGTGATCGCCGGAACCGCCGACCGGGTCGCGGTGATGTACGCGGGCCGGGTGGTCGAGACCGCCGGGGTGGACGCGCTGTTCGAGGCCCCGCGCCACCCGTACACGCTCGGGCTGATCGGCGCGCTGCCCCGGCTGGACGGGCGCGGCGGCACCCTCGTACCGATCCCCGGCACCCCGGCGCCGATGGCCGAACTGCCGGCCGGCTGCCCGTTCGCCGCACGCTGCCCGCTGGCGGAGGAGCGCTGTTCGACGGCCGAACCCGCGCTGAGCGGGGACGGCGAGCACCGGGCCGCCTGCGTGCGGTCGGCGGAGCTGGCCGAGCGGCGGCCCGCGCCGAGCGAGGTGTACCCGGTGCCGGAACTGCCGGACACCCGGGCCGCTGACCCTTCCGACCGTTCCTCGCGGGCACCGGTGCTGGCGGTGAGCGGGCTCGGCAAGACGTTCCCACTGCTCAAGGGCACGGTGTTCAAGCGCCGGGTCGGCGAGGTCTACGCGGTGGACGGCGTCGACCTGGACCTGCGGGAGGGCGAGACCCTCGGCCTGGTCGGGGAGTCCGGCTCCGGCAAGTCCACCACGCTGTTCGAGCTGCTGAAGCTCGGTGCCCCGGAGACCGGCCGGATCGAACTCCTCGGCCACGACACCGCCCGGCTCACCCGGGCCGAGGCCCACCGGCTCCGGTCACAGCTGCAGATCGTCTTCCAGGACCCGATGGCCAGCCTCGACCCCCGGCTGCCGATCGGCGACATCATCGCCGAACCCCTGCGCGCCCAGCGCGCACCGCGCGAGGAGATCGCCCGCCGGGTGCCCGAACTGCTGCGCCAGGTCGGCCTGGACCCGGACCACGCCGTCCGCTACCCGCACCAGTTCTCCGGCGGGCAGCGCCAGCGGGTCTCGATCGCCCGGGCGCTCGCCGTCCGGCCGAAGCTGCTGGTGCTGGACGAACCGGTCTCCGCCCTGGACGTCTCCATCCAGGCCGGGGTGCTCAACCTGCTCCAGTCGCTCAAGGCCGAGCTCGGGCTCTCGTACCTGTTCGTGTCGCACGACCTCTCGGTGATCCGGCACCTCGCCGACCGGGTCAGCGTGATGTACCTGGGGCGGACGGTCGAGCAGGGCGAGGTCTCCGCCGTCTTCGACCGGCCCCGGCACCCGTACACCCGGGCGCTGCTCTCCGCCGTCCCGCTGCCCGACCCCGCCGCCGAGCGCGCCCGGGACCGGATCCTGCTGGCCGGGGACCCTCCCTCGCCCACCGAGCGGCGCACCGGCTGCCCCTTCCGCACCCGCTGCCCGCTGTACGCCGGGCTCACGGAGGCGGCGGCCCGGGCGCGGTGCGAGCAGGAGCGGCCGACGCTCGACGGGGACCGGGCCGGCAGCGAGCATCAAGCCGCCTGCCACCACCCGGAGGACTCGTCGGACTGATCACATTGAGTGCCGACCTGCATACGATTCGGTGGATCGGCCTGGTGGCGTGTACTGTCTTCCACGTCAGCAAGCGCCGCTAGCTCAGTTGGTTAGAGCAGCTGACTCTTAATCAGCGGGTCCGGGGTTCGAGTCCCTGGCGGCGCACATGGCAAGGTCTCAGGCCGTCCACTCCGGTGGGCGGCCTGAGGCGTTTCCGGGGTGGTAGACCGTCCCCGTGACCTCAGTCGACGCACGCCCCCTCCCCGAGGAACTCCTGCTGCTCTGCGCCGACCCGGCGCGCGGCCGGTTCCTGAACCCGTCCCCCCACCTCAACCAGGTGATCGCCGGCGCCGTCCTCGCCGAACTGCTCCTGGCCGGCGCGATCACCGTCGAGAAGCAGCGCATCACCGGCTACCAGCCCCTCGGGGCGGCGGACGAGATCGCGGCCGGGGTGCTGGCCCGGCTGGAGGCGAAGGGCAAGAGCCGCTTCCGCCCCTGGCTCGTCGACGCGCTCCGCCGGATACCGGAGCGGCCCGGCTACCGGTTCCACCTCGACCGGCTGGTGGCGCAGGGGTACTACACCGTCGAGGAGGAACGATTCCTCGGCCTGCCGAGGCGGCGCTACCTCCCGACCCGGCCCGACCTCACCCGGCAGATAGCCGAGCGGGTGGCCGCCACCCTGCTGGCCGGCGACCGCGGGGCCGGCCGGCCGACGGCGGAGCGGGACCGGCAGCTGGCCGGCCTGATCTCCGTGGCCGGACTGGAACGCCGCCTCTACCCCGGCCGGGACGGCGCACCGGTCAGGCGCGCCACCGGTCGGCTGGCCCGGGAACTGCCCGTCCCCCGGGCGGTCCGGGACGTCATCGACTAGCTCCGACCAGCTCTCCGGCTCGACGAGCCCTCGGCTGGTCCTCGGCGGATCCTCGGTGGGGCCTCGGCGGATTCTCAGCGGGTGTCGAGGATGGCGGAGGCCACCGCGTCCGGGCGGTCGAACATCACCAGGTGCCCGGCCGGGGCCGTCGTCCGGTAGTCGGCCCCGAGCAGCGCGGCGAGCTCCCGCTGCCCCGCCAGCCAGGTCTCGGTGCGCGCGGTCCGGCAGCCGTCGTCGGCGGCCAACACGGTGACCGGCAGGTCCTCCGGGAGCGGCCGGGTGAGCCGCAGCTCGTCCAGCTCGGCGGCCATGTCGAGGTAGCGCCCGTTCTCCCGGAGCAGTGCGCGCAGCGACCGGCCGGTGCGGTAGCAGTGCCGGACCAGCGGCATCGGGGCGAGGTCCTCGCGGCGGACGGTGGACAGCCGGGCGGTCACCCGGCGAACGGTCGGGCCGAACAGGTACGGCACCGCGAGGGCCCGGGCGGCGCCCGCCACCGCCCGGGCCGCCAGGTCGCGCAGGGCGGGTGCCGGGTACGGACGGGCCGCCGGCTCGACGCTGCCGTCGACCAGGACCAGCCCGGCGGTCCGCTCGGGGTGCAGCCGGGCGAAGGCCTCGACGTGGAAGCCCGCGATCGAGTGGCCGGCCACGGTGCAGGGGCCGCGCAGCCCGAGGCCGTCCAGCACCGCCCGGATCCGCTGGGCCTCACCGGCCACCGTCGGGGCGGGCCGCCCGGTGGCGGGTTCGGCGGCGCTGAGCCCGTAGCCGGGCCGGTCGAAGCGGACGACGGTGCGGTAGGGGGTGAGGAACGGGACCACGAGGTCCCAGTCGAACCAACTGCTGCCCAGGCCTCCGGTGAGCAGGCAGACCGGGCCGCTGCCCTCGGTGCGGACGTGCAGCGGAACGCCGTCGATCCGCAGGAAGCACGCTCGGACGTCGGGGGTGCCGGGGGCGCCCGGGTTGCCCGGTCGGTTCGGGGCGGTCATATCGGCCTCCGGTCCTGGCTCGGCCTCCGGTCCAGGGGCGGCCCGGCCCGCCGCGGCGTCTCGTCGGGGTCGTCCGACGTGCCCGACCTGCCCGACGTGCCCGACCTGCCCGACGTGCCCGACCTGCCCGACGTGCCCGGGCGAGCGTTCGAGCGGGCGACTCCCAGGGCCAGCACGCCCAGCCAGAGCGCGACCAGCAGCACCTGGAGCCGCTGGCCCGCGCCAAGCGCCCAGGTGCCGCGGCCGGTCTGGAAGGCGGCGATCGCGGCGAGGCTCCAGGCGGTGGCGAGCAGTTCGGCGCCGAGCAGCCAGGGCCCGAAGCGGCCCACCGGCGGCCACCAGCCGTGGCGGCGGGCGGCCGTGGTGAGCGCGACCATCCCGGTGAGCGCGCCGAGCACGGCGAGGCTGCTGCTGACCGCGTGTGCGGTGTGAGTGGCCGGGACGAGCCCGGCGGTCTCGCGGGCGGCACACATCTCGTCGCTGGTGGGGGCGCAGCTGAGCGGCAGCCGGGAGTCGGCGGCGGTCGCGGCGCCGAACAGGGCCAGGGCGGACCAGCCGACCAGCGCCCAGCGCCTGCCGGGGGTCCCGGGGCGCTTCGCCTGCCCGGTGATCAGGGCGGCGACGGCGGCGGCGAGCACGCAGAGCCCGGCGGCCAGGTCGGTGGCCCGGAAGAGGCCTCCCAGCGGCTGGTCCTCGGCGGCGAGTTCGCTGATGTACGCCTGCACCGGATCCAGCCCGGTGCTCAGCACGACCTCCAGTACCCAGGCGGTGTACGCCACGGCGCTGAGCAGCAGCAGGGTCGCGACCGCCGTCCGCGCACGGCGCCGTCGCGGCCGGGGATGTCGGGGGTGGGGGTGTCCGGGCCGGGAGCTGGGCACCGTTCCACCCTAACCGGCGGCGAACTCCACCCCAACCGGGAGGAAACAGGCACGTGGACCACCGGGCGGGGAGAGGTGGTTCGGGGCACCCCTCGGACTCGTGTATTGTTTTCCAGGTCAGCAGGCGCCGCTAGCTCAGTTGGTTAGAGCAGCTGACTCTTAATCAGCGGGTCCGGGGTTCGAGTCCCTGGCGGCGCACAGACATTGGGGAGCCTCTCGCAACAGCGAGGGGCTCCCCGATTTTTTGGCCCTCGACGTCCGTTTTGCGTGTGATGTCGGTCTCGATTGCCGTTCCGACGGAGCCACCAGGCCCGTCCGACACGTCCTGGGCAGTAAACCGGATTCGGGACAAAGGTCCCTAACCGCCGTTGTTCCCGTCCGTGCAGGCTGGCCCGGCCCGCCCGCAGGAAAGGCCGCGCTTTGTCCGAAAACGCCCAGAGCGGCCGTCGCACGCCGTCGATCAACCTCCGGCCGATCAAACGGCTCAAGCGTTCCCCCGGTACGGCCGGCTCCTCGTCCGGCGGCAAGAAGCCGCGGCGCCCCAAGCGCACCGGCTGGCGCCGGCTGATACCCACCTGGCGGATGACCCTGGTCGGACTCGGCTCGGTGCTGCTGCTCGGCATCGGTCTGTTCGCGCTGGGGATCGCGCTGGTGAAGGTCCCGGACGCGCACGCCGCCGCGACCGCGCAGAGCAACACCTGGCTCTACTCCGACGGCTCGGTGATCACCCGCACCGGCCAGACCAACCGGCAGAACGTCGGCCTGGACAAGGTCTCCCCCGCCGCCCAGCACGCCGCGCTGGCCGCCGAGGACCGCAACTTCTACAACGAGGGCGCGATCAACGTGCAGGGCCTGATGCGGGCCGCCCTCAACACCGCCAAGGGCGAGGGCACCCAGGGCGGCTCCACGATCACCCAGCAGTACGTGAAGAACACGTACCTGAACCAGAAGCAGTCGGTCACCCGCAAGGTGAAGGAACTCTTCATCGCGATCAAGGTGGACGCCACCGAGAGCAAGGACGACATCCTCTCCGGCTACCTGAACACCTCCTACTACGGCCGCGGCGCGTACGGCATCCAGGCCGCCGCCCAGGCGTACTTCGGCGTCGACGCCTCCGCGCTCAACGCCGCCCAGGGCGCCTACCTGGCCACCCTGCTGAACGCCCCGAGCGCCTACGACGTGGCCACCGCGACCGCGGCGGGCAAGCAGAACGCCGTCAACCGCTGGAACTACGTGCTCGACGGCATGGTCAAGGAGGGCTGGCTCGCCGCCGACGAGCGGGCCCAGACCACCTTCCCCGACGTCAAGGACCCCCAGCCCAACCCCGGTCTGTCCGGCCAGTCCGGCTACCTGGTGGACGCGGCCACCCAGTACCTCACCTCGAACGGGATCATCAACGAGACCGAGCTGGCCAAGGGCGGCTACACGATCAAGCTGAGCATCGACCCGAACCGCCAGCAGGCCCTGCAGGACTCCGTCCAGACCCAGCTGCACGACACCCTGAACCCGGACAAGCGGAAGAAGGACGCGGCCGCCCAGGCCGGCGCCGTCTCGGTGGACCCGAAGACCGGCGCGATCGTCGCCCTGTACGGCGGCGTCGACTACGTGAAGCACTACGTGGACAACGCGACCCGGCGCGACTACCAGGCCGGTTCGACCTTCAAGGCGATCGCCCTGGCCGCCGCCTTCGAGAACGACGCCAAGACCCAGGACGGCCGGACGATCACCCCGCGCACCGTGTACGACGGCACCAGCGGCCGCAAGGTCCGCGGCGGCAAGGGCACCCCGTACGCGCCGCCGAACGAGGGCGACAAGAGCTACGGCCAGATCACCCTCCAGCAGGCCACCGACTGGTCGGTCAACTCGGCCTTCGCCCAGCTCGCGCAGGACACCGGGCTCCAGAAGGTCAAGGACACCGCGGTCGCGCTCGGCCTGCCCGGCAACACCCCGGGTCTGGACCCGGTGCCGTCCATCCCGCTGGGCGCGGCCACCCCGAGCGTGCTCGACATGGCCGGCGTGTACGCCGCGCTGGACAACGGCGGCAAGCAGATCACCCCGTGGCTGGTGCAGTCGGTGGACCGCGAGGGCGAGAACATCGCGCTGCCCGCGCACAAGACCACCCAGGCGATCAGCGCGGACACCGCCAACCAGGTCACCTCGATGCTCCAGGGCGTGGTGAGCGACCCGGGCGGCACCGGCTGGCGAGCGAAGGCGCTGGGCCGCCCGGTGGCGGGCAAGACCGGCACCACGGACGACCAGAAGTCCGTCTGGTTCGTCGGCTACACCCCCGAGCTGGTCACCTCGGTCGCGCTGTTCGGCCAGGACCCGGGCAACGGCTCCCAGGTCAGCCTGAGCGGCGTCGGCGGGATCGACGGCGCGGCGGGCGGCCAGTTCCCGGCGCAGATCTGGACCAGCTACATGAAGGCGGCGCTCAAGGGCCAGCCGGTGAGCGACTTCCCGACCCCGGCGGACAGCGGTGACTCCTCCGGTCCCGCCGACGTGCCGGCCGCCCCGAGCACGCCGAGCAGCGCTCCGTCGACCGGCTCCGCCACGCCGAGCACCGGCGCCGGCACCCCGCCGAACGACAACTCCGGCGCGAGCTCGCCGTCGGGCGGCACCGGGTCCGGCTCCGGCTCCGGGTCCGGTTCCGGTTCCGG